>JAHJRJ010000166.1 GCA_018830765.1 Bacteroidota bacterium
CGTTATGCCGCTTAATTCAACCAAAGGTTTCACGAAAATATGGAGTAACTGATGTCATTCAACACCAAACTAACCGACCTGCTCAAAAGCGACCCTCGCTTCGTGGACGATGAAGGCGAACTCGTCCTCGCCGCCGTACAAGACCGCGCTTGGAAGATTGACCGCGACCTTGTGAAGTTGCTCCTTTCAGACAAAGAAATCAAAGCCAAGTTCTTTGACGAAATCGAAGAGCCTGCCCTGAGCGGAGCGAAGGGGCATTGGATTTTCAACACCAACACATTCATTGATTATGTTTCGCAAAAGAATTTTCTGGATAACTCATACACCCGCTTTCGCAATCGCATTGGATTAACCGTTGGCGATAAATACTTGCGCGAGCGCGGCGATGTGGCGCTGGTTTGGCCATACAAGGATACCGTGCTGGAAGGCGGGCAGACGCGGGAAGAAGAGAAGCGCAAAGAGATATTCTTCAACGAAGTGCTGGCGCAGGATGAAATCAACCGCCTGCTTGACCCCAAAGTGTTGACCAACTTTACGCGCTACACCGCAAAGGGCAAAGAACCCGTGAAGGGCTTCAAGCGCGGTGAGAATGGCGTCATTCGGGAAAACCTGATTCTCAAAGGCAATAACCTGCTCGCCCTGCACACACTCAAAACCCAGTTTCGCGGACAGGTCAAACTGATTTATATTGACCCGCCGTATAACACGGGGAATGACTCGTTTGGCTATAACGACAGTTTCAATCATTCAACGTGGTTGACGTTTATGAAGAATCGCCTGGAAGTTGCCTATCAATTGTTGAATGAATATGGAATGATTTATGTCCAATGCGATAATACAGAAAACTCCTATCTTCGTGTATTACTAGATGATGTTTTTGGACGAGACAATTTTGTGTCTCAGATTACTTGGCAACGTGCACCAGAAGGTAGAACCATTTTGGGACAAGGTTCAACATTTATAACTGATTGCACAGAATATATTTTGGTGTATGCAAAGGATGCCCGCAGACTGCCATCATCATGCCCATTGAAAAAGAGAGTTGACGCAACAGAAAAAGCATTAAACCAATATAACTACTTTTTTATCTCTGAAGGACAGCGTACTCTCCATAAGACTTTGACAGATGCTCGTGGCAATGAAATCAAAATATTCAAGCATATAGATTTTCAAGTTAATCGTATTCCCAATAAAATCGCTATCAATGAACGCCTTCAAAATTTTAATAAACTGGTGAGGATTGCGGCTCAACAAGAAGAAAGTACCCTACAACAAAAAATCTTGTCCTCTATCAATCCTAACCAACTTTTTTCTGTAGAATACGTGCCAAGCGCTGGTAAGCGAAAAGGTCAAAGTGTTAAATCCTACTACCTCAACAATGGAATAATTCTGTTTTTATCTGATTTTGCTGAAACAGATGGCGAGCGAGTCTTTAGAGTAGCTCCAATGAACAACTTTTGGAGTAATGACGAGATTCAAATAACTGGTATCGCTGAAGAGGGAGGCGTGGAACTGAGAAGGGGCAAAAAACCAGAAATGCTTCTCCATCGCATCATACAGATGTCAACCGATAAGGACGAAATTATCCTTGATTTTCACCTGGGTAGTGGAACAACCTGTACTGTCGCCCATAAAATGGGACGCCAATACATCGGTATCGAACAACTTGATTATGGCGTGAATGACAGTGTTGTTCGATTGCAGAATGTAATCAACGGTGATAAGTCAGGTATCTCCAAATCCGTCAACTGGCAAGGCGGCGGCGAGTTTGTTTACTGTGAACTGATGAAATACAACGAAGCCTTCATAGAGCGCATCCAAGCCGCGAAGTCCAGCAAAGAACTGCTCAAAATCTGGCAGGAAATGGCGGAAGGCTCGTTCTTGAATTGGTACGTCAACCCCAAAACGCCCGAAGAAGCCGTCAAGGACTTTGAAGCACTCGGCAAGGGAGAAAACGGTCTTGAAAAGCAAAAACGCCTGCTGGCGGAACTGCTCGATAAGAACCAGTTGTACATGAATCTCTCCGAGATAGACGACGCGCAATTCAAGGTTAGCAAGGAAGATAAGGCGCTAAACAGGGCATTCTACGGAGAAGCATGCAATGTCTGAGCAATTCCTTTACGAAACATTGAACGCCGTCTCCAGCATGGGCTTCCTGAAAAAGGAAGTCCCCGATAGCGTCGCGCAAAACCTGAACCCCAAATACGAATTGCGCCCCTATCAGGTAGAAGCATTTGCGCGCTTTTTCCATTGCCACAAAAACGACTTTCCCGACAAAACCTATCCCCTGCACTTTCTGTTCAATATGGCAACGGGGAGCGGCAAAACACTGATCATGGCAGGACTGATTCTGTATCTCTACGAGCAGGGCTATCGCAATTTCCTGTTCTTTGTCAATTCCACGAACATTATCGAAAAGACCAAAGACAACTTCCTCAACCCTGCCTCCATCAAATATCAGTTCAATCAGGAAATCCACATCGGTCATCACCGTGTGCGCGTTTCGCCAGTGGATAACTTTGAAGGCATCAATCCCAGCGACATCAACATATGCTTTACCACGATTCAAAAACTCCACTCCGACCTGACGACCGAAAAAGAAAATGCCATCACCTTTGAAGATTTCCGCAAGCACAAAGTGGTGCTGATTGCGGACGAAGCGCATCATATCAACGTCAAGACCAAAGCGCAAACCGAATTGTTCGAGAGTTGGGAAAATACCGTCGAGCGCATCTTCACGCAGAACGACGAGAATCTTCTGCTGGAGTTCACCGCCACGCACGATTACGCTACGCCTGCGATGGTGAACAAATACCGCAACAAGGTCATCATCCGCTACGACCTGCTCCAATTCCGCAACGACCGTTTTTCAAAGGATGTTGTCATCGTTCAATCTGATTTTGACCAGAAAGAACGCATCCTTCAAGCGTTGATTCTGAATCAATATAAACAGGAAGTGGCGGCAAAATACCGCATCAATCTCAAGCCAGTGATTTTGCTCAAAGCCCAGCGCACCATCGCGCAATCGCAGGAAAACAAAGCCAACTTTCACAAAATTGTTGATAGCTTAACGGCAAAGCAAATCGTCAGCATCCGCAAGTCGGACATCCCGATTGTTCAACATGCCTTTCGATTCTTTGACGAAAACAACATTAGCGACGGGCAATTAGTGGAACGCCTGAAGCGAGAATTCCACAAAGATTTTTGTCTTTCGGTCAACGAAGAAATGGAAAAAGAGAAATATCAGATCCTCTTGAACTCGCTAGAAGATAAAAACAACCGCGTGCGCGCGATTTTCGCCGTTCAGAAACTCAACGAAGGCTGGGACGTGCTGAATCTGTTTGATATTGTACGCTGTTACGAAGCGCGTGACACGGGCAGGGCTAAAATCGGCTCTACCACCGTCTCCGAAGCGCAGTTAATTGGGCGCGGGGCGCGTTATTTCCCCTTTGTTCTTCCTGAAAGCAACGACCGCTTTCGCCGAAAATTCGACGGCGATCTTGAACACGAACTGCGCGTGCTGGAAGAATTGCATTATCACAGCATCAACGACTCACGCTACATTGCCGAAATCCGCGCCGCGCTGATTGAGCAGGGTATGATGGACGAGCGCGAAGTGACCCGCGAACTCAAACTCAAGGAACCGTTCAAGAAAACCGACTTTTACAAATACGGCGTGGTGTGGCTCAACGACCGCCAGCCCAAAGATTACCAGCGCGTGAAATCCTTTGCCGATTTGGGCGTGAAGAAGCGAAACTACACCCACGTCATCGCCACAGGTCACGGCGGCGCAACAATCGCGCTGGAAAACGGGAAAAAGGGCGCAGTTGTGAAAGACGAAACCCGTCAGGACGTGAAGGTGCGAGACATCGAGCGCAACGTTGTGCAGTCCGCCCTCGCGCGCAACCCGTTTTTCACCTTTGCCTCGCTCAAACGCTATTTCCCCCATCTTGCCTCCATGCGTGACCTTATCGCCTCTGAAGATTATCTTGGCGGGCTAGAAATCACCTTTCAGGGCAATGTGTACGGGTTGGACGACAACCGCCCTGAAAAACTCGCCGCAATGTTAGGCTTGCTGAGTCAAATCGAAGCCGAAATCCGCCAGCAGGTCACGGACTATGAAGGCACAACAGAATTCAGGCGCAACTGGGTACGGGAAGTATTGAAGGATAAAATCATGAAATTCGACGCGAAAAACCCCAGCGCCGCAGAAGACCCCCAATTCGAGCATTTCGTCTCCGCTAAAGATTGGTTTGCCTTCAACACTGTTTACGGCACGAGCGAAGAAAAAGCCTTCGTGCGTATGCTCGATAGGCGGATGAGTGAACTGGCAAATCAATATGACAAAATCTACCTCCTCCGCAACGAAGGGCATTTCGCCATTTACAACTTTTCTGACGGGCAAGCCTTCCAACCCGATTTTGTCCTCTTCCTGCGCCAGAAAAACGGCGACCTGTTGACGTATCAACTCTTCATCGAACCAAAGGGCAGACATCTCAAAGACCATGACCGCTGGAAGGAAACCTTCCTGAAAGAAATCACCGCCGCGTTTGAAGGTAAAACCCTGACCTTTGAAGGCAAGAAATACCGTCTCATCGGCGTGCCGTTTTACAACAACGAAGACGAAAATGTGTTTCGGCAAAATCTTGAGTCTGCGCTGAATCAGGCAGTACAAACGCAGTGAAGGTCATTGTGGGTGAGTCTTCAAAGGCAAAAGGCGGCATAACAACGGGTTGCAGCCGACGTCGCCGCTGACGCGCCGCCGCCCCTGAACCCGAGCGTTACTTTTACGATTTGTCAAAATACGATCAAGTAAAAAACCGCAATTAGATTCACAAAAATCTTTGCATAAATCCTCAAAATCAATTACATTAGTACAGTTTTATTATTTACATTAACCGATCTTTAATCTTTGACGAGTTTAAATTATGCTATTAGTAACTGAATTAAAAACCGGTTCAACAATACGGTTAGAAGATAAATTATATCGTGTAATGGATGTCATTCGCCACGCAGGCAGCGGACAAATGCAAGGATTTATGGAGTTGAAACTGAAAGAACTTCCATCCGGGCATATTACCGATAAGCGTTTGAAGATGAACGAAAAGATCGAAGAAGTTGAATTATCGAAACGGTATATGGAATACATTTACACTTCAGGCGATGAACTTATTTTTATGGATTCTGAAAATTATGAACAAGTTCCGGTTCATAAAACCAAAATCGAAACAGACGAGAGGTTTTTGAAAGAAGGTATAAAAGTAACTGTAGAACTTTTAAACGATCAACCGATTTTAATTCAATTTCCAAAAATAATTGAATTGAAGATTGCCTCGACAGGAACCGGCAGACGAGAAGGCAGTGACAATACTTTGAAACCAGCTACTTTAGAAAACGGTATTGAGATTCTTGTGCCTCAATTTATAGAACCCGGTGAGATTGTAAGAATCGACACTGAGAAACTCAAATACATAGACAGGGTAACAATCAAGAAATAGAAATGCACTTACGAAAGCTATACAGGACTATAGAAACCCTCGCTTCTCAATCGGCAGAAAATGAGGAGCAAATATTAGCCAACGTGATACACGCTATCATTCACTCCGAAGCAATCAAGATCAATGGCGGCCGGCTCTGGAAAATTCATCCGAAAACAAATTCTTACATACTAAAATATCAAGAAGGCGATATCGAAAAAATTAAAAAGGAATATCTATTAAGACTAAAAGATTATCCGATATTTTACGACCTTCCAAAAATTAGAACATTTTTAGCCAAAGAAACCGACCAGTACCTACGTAAAAAAGGAGTCAAAAAATATTCGGCAACAGGTGTTGGCGAAAAAATTCTGGTGCATAATAAACTTCTGTACAAGTACATACTCGCTTTTAACTCCGAACACACGGACGATACTTTTCTCGACACGTTAAACATCATCAGTGTTTCATTGACGAACGTATTGAAGAGCCGTAAGATAGAGATAAAAGCGAAACAGCTTCAACAAGATATAGATAAAGCAAGCGATATTCAAAAGAGTATTTTACCCGCTCACGAGATTAAATTCCATCCCGAAAGCTTTCGGGACGAAATTTACGGCATATCGATTCCCGACCGGATTGTGGGAGGCGATTTCTTTGATTACTTGCAAACAACCGACGAAAAAGACCGCTTAGGTGTAGTTATCGGAGACGCCGCAAGTAAAGGTCTTTCAGCGGCTGCGCAAGCTCTTTACGTGTCGGGGGCTTTACGAATGGGATTCGGGTTCCAGATAAAGATGAACTCCCTCATCAGCAAAATCAATAATCTCTTGAACAGAGTTTTTAATGAAGCAAATTTCGTTACTCTCTTTTACGCTGAATTAACTAACGACAAGAGGGGATTAATGATTTTTACAAACGCAGGCCACAATAACCCTATTCTTTACAGACCGGCGATGGACTCATTCGAATTTTTAGAAACAACCGGACAGATACTAGGGCCGTTCCTGAATGAGAAATACGCCACAGAAAGTACACTGATGGGCTTGTCGAAGCCCGTAATGCGGACAATGAAATGTTTGGCGAAGACAGATTAAAGCACATACTAAAATCAAATTATTTACGATCCCCGAAAGAGATATCGCAAGCTATATTGGATGCCGTGTTTCGGTTTGAAAAACCGAATACACTCTCGGACGACAAAACTCTTGTTGTAATAAAACATGTTTAATAAATAAGTCATAATATTATGAAAGCAGAAAAATTAATCGGAATAATTGAATCGGTAACCAGTAACAAAGTTGTGGCAATAATTAAGGATGAATCCGAGATTAAAAAAAACATATTGGATTTACATTTGAGAATAGGACAAATCGGGTCTTACGTTGTTATACCGACCGACGATGTTCAAGTTATAGGAATAATTACTGAAAGCCGTATTAGATTTGAGAAATTCGACACCAGACCGTCTGACCAGCTAAAAGAAATCTATATTCAGCTTGTCGGAACACTACGTTCGGGGAGATTCGAAAAAGGAGTTTCGAAATTTCCACTAATAGGCGATTATATTTATGCGACCGACAAAGAAGATTTGAAGTTGATATTTTCCTCTTACAGAGATCAAGATTTTTCGATAGGAGAAATATCCTTACTCGAAGGTGAACGCCAGTACTTAGACCCTAATAAATTTTTTGCAAAGCATATCGCTTTGATGGGTTCAACTGGTTCGGGAAAATCTTTTACTGTTTCTTCTTTGATTCAAAAAGTTCAAAATCTTGAGAATACCCACGTGATTATTTTAGATTTGCACGGCGAATACGAAGCGGCATTTAAAGACACGGGGAACCTGATAAAATTAGCCGAGCTTGAACTACCCTATTGGTTAATGAACTTCGAGGAAATTCAAGAAACATTTATCGATGAAAACGAGCCAACCGTAAATAATCAAATGATGATTTTGAAAGAGTCGATATTAGACTCTAAGAAAGGTAAAAATCCTTCTCTAAAAGAAGTATTAACGATTGACACACCCGTTTTCTTTGATTTTATGGATGTAAAAGTTAGGATGCAATCGCTCGATACAGAAAGATTGTTAGGAGGAAAAGAAGGACCGTTCTACGGACAATTTACGAGGTTTCTGGTTCGTCTCGACAGTAAATTAAACGACAGACGATATGAATTTCTTTTCAAACCAAAGAACTACCGTTCATCAGACACGTTACCGTCTCTGATGTCGAAACTTCTCGGTTTAGAAAACGGAAAGAAGATAACCGTGATTGATATGAGTGCAGTGCCGTTCGACGTGGCAAACGTGCTAGTTTCACTACTCGGCAGAGTAATTTTTGATTTTAATGTATGGAATAAAAACCGGCGTGATTTTCCGATTTTAATAGTTTTCGAAGAAGCGCACACGTATCTATCGAATACTGAAGGATCGCGAGGTAGGTCCGCCCGAAAAACTGTCGAACGCATCGCCAAAGAAGGTAGGAAATACGGTGTCAGTTGTATGATTGTGAGCCAACGACCTGCGGAGATTTCAGAGACGGTTCTTTCTCAGTGCAACAATTTCGTTACGATGAGACTTATTAATCCACACGACCAAAATTATGTACGCAAGCATGTACCAGAGGCAATGGAAAATTTCATCGACGTCCTCCCTACTTTGCGACAGGGCGAAGCATTTATCCTCGGTGATGCTGTTGCGATTCCCACACGCGTGATGATAGATAAACCAAATCCCGAACCCACAGGATCCGACATCCAATTCTTTGACAAATGGAAGGAAAAAGAAAGCGATGTAGATGCCAAAGAGGTAATCGATAGGTGGTGGAAACAGATTAGATCGTAAGGCGAGCCGTGAGTTTAGAGCAGTGAGCAGCAAATATTGCGTGCCCACGGCACTCTGCGATCTCCACTTTATTTTTTTACCGCAAAGAACGCAGAGTAGGCGCAAAGCACGCAAGGGGATAAATCTCTGTTTACATTCTTCGTGGAGCTTCGTGTATTCTTCGTGCGACTTCGTGTAATTATTCTTTCCCTTTCTCATCGCAGATTATTACTCTACCGTAACCCAATCTCTCTATTTTCTCCTTTATGGCATTTTTATCTCCGACAACAACTATCGTAATAATTTCAGGGTGTAAATATTTATTGGCAATATAACGAATATCTTCGCGTGTAATCCTTTTATATTTCTCGATAAGTGTCGAAAAATAATCCTCAGGTAAATTAAATAATTCGATAGCCATTAATTGACCAGCAATCTGCGCCGGTGTTTCAAAAACGCGCGGTAAACGTTGAATGACGGCAGTCTTGTACATCTCAAATTCATCTTCGGGCACTAGTTCGTCACGCACACGATTGATTTCTTTCATAAATTCAATTATTGAGCTGTCCGTTACGTCTGTTTTCACACCGGCATACGCAAGGAATGGTCCCGGATACCGCATCATAGCAAAGTACGCATACGCACCGTAAGTATATCCTTTTGCTTCCCTTAAATTTAAAAATAAGCGCCCGTTTGATGCGCCTAAAATTTGATTTAAAATATTAACCGCATGAAAATCAGTATTGTTTCTCTCTATTCCTATATTTCCTACTCTGATTTGAGATTGTGGCGCATCTTCTTTATGCACGATATAGATTCTGGGTTCCGATTCTCCTTCCGGTTTTTTTACAATGGGAAGTACAACATCTTTCTTCTTCCATTTGCCGAAATATTTTTCAGCCATCTTTATGGCTTCATTTTTAGTAATATCCCCCACAACGATTAACGAAGCATTATTCGGAGAATAGTAAGTATGATAAAATATCTTTACGTCTTCAATGTTAATATTGCTAACGGATTCTTCGTTCCCATCTAAGTTTTGACTGTATGGATGTTCCGACCCGAAAAGTTTTTGATTAAAAATATTCGTCGCGATTATATCTGGACGTACTTTTTGTGCGAGTAAATCGGTGAGTAGTTCATTCTTTAATCTATCAAATTCACTTTGTGGAAATTTTGGATTTAAGATGATATCTGAAAATATATCCATAGCAGAGGATAGATGTTCTTTGAGTGTGAGTAAACTGCCTAAGCTGCCGTCAAAATTAGCTGAAGTCGAGACGCTTGCACCAATAAAATCCAGATCGTCGGCAATTTGCAAAGCCGAACGCTTCTTCGTTCCTTCGTCTAACATATCGGCAGTTAAGTTTGCTAAACCAGCTTTACCTTTTGGGTCTCCTTCTGCACCGGTTTTTATTACTAATTGCAATTGAACAACGGGAAGCTCACGATGTTCAACTATCAAAATATTTAAACCGTTTTTCAGTTTTGCGCGTTCGATCTTCGGTAACTCCATTGAAAACAACTTGCCTGGTTTAGGTTCTTGCGACCGATCAATATTTTGATTAACGAAAAACGTTTGGGCATTAAGTATTCCAACAAACAACACCAACATAATTATTGTATTTAATATTATTTTCATAATTTTCTCCGTCACTTATCCACCCGCTTGAAGATCCAATTTACCCGTGGGAACAACACTTAATATCACACGGCCTGCGACTTTCAGATACTTACTTGCCGTTTTTATGATGTCTTCTTTAGTAACTTTTTGGTATCTATCTAAATCATAATTGAATTTTTCTGGATTGCCTAAAAAGATATTGTAATAATTCAACTGATCAGTTTTTGAGCCAAATCCACCTAATTGTTGCAAACGATAAATGAAGCTCGCACGCAATCCGTTTTTCGCCCTCTGCAGTTCGCGGTCTGAAACACCGTTTGTGATGATTTTATCTATTTCTTTATATATCTCATCTTCAAGTTGTTTTAAAGGTTGGTCGGGCTTGCCCGTGACTACAAGTCCGAAGTAACCTGTTAGTTCCTGTCCGTATTGAAATACATAAACTTCTTGTGCGATCTGTTTTTCATAAACAAGAGATTTGTACAAGCGGGAATTTTTCCCGTCCGATAAAATTTGACCTAAAATATCGAGCGCTGCATCGTCATCCGCAAAATTCAGTGTCGAAAGATAATATATATACAAACGCGGCAGCTCCACTTTATCCTCAAGGACTATACGTTTAGCTTCATTTAATGAATGTGCAAGCGGATTAGGTTTAGGAATTTCCGGTACCGGTGGTATGTCGCCGAAATATTTATCCACGAGAATTTTAGTTTCTTCTACGTCAATATCTCCGCCGATACACAAACTTGCGTTATTAGGTCCGTAATATTGGCGGAAAAATTCTTTCACATCTTCCAGCGATGCGGCATCCAAATCTTCTTGAGAACCGATGGGAAGCCAATGATAAGGTGAGCCAGGCGGATACAAAGCTTCCACTAATTTAACATTAGCTAATCCATAGGGTTGGTTTTCGTATATCTGACGACGCTCATTTTTGACGACATCGCGTTGTAAATCTAATCGTTCTTGCGTAATCGCGTTGAGCAAAAAGCCCATCCTATCGGCTTCTAGCCATAACACAGGTTCCAGATAGTTTTTCGGAACGAGTGTCCAATAATTCGTCCTATCATTTCCTGTTGAGCCGTTGTTTAATCCGCCCGACCCGTCGACGATTTCATCGTATCTTCCGTCAGGAACGTTCTCGGAACCTTCATACATAAGATGCTCGAAAAGATGTGCGAAACCCGTCCTTCCGGGTTTCTCTCGGGCAGCTCCGACGTGGTACCAGATGTTCGTGGTAACTAACGGAACTGATCGGTCGACGTGAAGAATAACTTGTAAACCGTTTAGTAGTGAATATTTTTCATATTTGATATCTATTTGAGAAAAAACCTGGTGAAAAAATAATAAGACAAGAGCGATAATAAAAGCCATTTTTAGCTTCATTTCGTACCTTTCGATGGTTTGAATCGTTAATTTAGGAAAACTTATAGAGAAATCGCTCAGCCTCGCTGAACTATATCTATTATATTACCACTTGAATCAAAAATCCTTACTTCCATCGGCATTTTACCGGGCATGTAGTGAGTAGCGCAACCAAAACAGGGGTCGTAAGCACGGAATGCCATTTCAATCTTGTTAAGTGTACCTTCTGTAACTTCAACACCTTTTTTGATAAGTCCACGAGCAGCTTTATTAATCGACATTGAAATCGGTGCATAGTTGTTTGTCGTTCCGACGATAAGATTGACTTTTGTAAGAATACCTCTTTCATCCGTTGTGTAATGATGCGTCAATGTCCCGCGTGGGGCTTCAACAATTCCAACGCCTTCAGTTGGAGTTTCTGTAGGAATAGTCCTGATATTCGTACCTGTAATTTCCGGGTCGCGCGATAAATCCAACGCCATCTCTGCTGCGCTCAAAAGCTCGATTATTCTCGCCCAGTGTGTTGCAAGTGTTGCATGAACCGGCTTGCCTCCGAGCGTTTTATACATACAATCATATTCTTCCTGTGCAGCAGGTGTTGGCATACCGTCGGCTGCGTTTAATCTTGACAAAGGTGTCGCTCTATAAACTCCGCTATCTTTTCCTTCCATAAAGCCTTTCCATCCGACTTTTTTTAGGAACGGAAATTTCAGATAAGTCCATGGTTCAACATGCTCCGCGACATTCTCCAAATATTCATTCGGAGAATATTTTACGAATTCTTTTCCGTCAGGGTCAACCACTCTGACTTTTCCGTCGTAAAAGTTTACTCTGTTTTTTTCATCAACAAGTCCCATTGAATATATCTTGCTGGAAAACGTATCGGATAAAATTAAATCTACATATCCTTGGTTTGCTAGTACAATGTCGTTAAATATTTTGATTGTAAATTTACCGAAGTCAACAAACCACTTGCAATGTTCCTCTATCTCTTTTCGTTCTTCCTCTGTAATTCCACGACTTACACCACCGGGCATAGATGTAACTTGGTGGGTTTGTTTACCGCCAAGAGTTTTGATGACTGCTTGAGTGCGTTTTCTCATTTCGATTACTTTGCCGCCAATCTCCAACCCAACTTTTTTGACTACGCCCAAGATATTTCTTTCTGCTGCAGGCGCATCTGGACCGACTACGAAGTCTGGACCACCGAGTGCATAGAAGTGCGTTGTGTGGTCGCCTGCGAAGAAAACATTATACAATAATTCTCTGAGCTTTTTTGCGGTCGGAGGAATTTGAACATGGAATACAGCATCGCAAGCTTTTGCCGATGCCATGTGGTGGGCTTCAGGGCAGACGCCGCAAATGCGTGTCGTTATCCTCGGCATTTCCTCAACGGGTCGACCGACGCAAAACTGTTCGAAACCTCTTAGCTCAGGAATTTGGAAATAAGTATTTGCTACTTCCCCATCATCGTTAAGGAAAATATCTATTTTTCCATGGCCTTCAAGGCGGGTAATTGGATCTATTTTTATCTGCTTCATTGTTGTTTTCTCCTTAAAATAGAATGAGGTAATGAGAATGTATAAAATGTGCCAATCGGGTCAACAATCTGATCAAAAATTTTATCAAGCTCTTCTGGTTCATGGGCATCTATCACGGAACCTAAGGCGCTCACCATTTTTGCACCTTGATCAAGGCAGTTAGGTGGTGGCCCATAACAACCACGACAAGCCATATTCGCTTTTGGACAGAGTGCCTCACAACCGCTTCGGGTTGCAGGTCCCATACATACTATTCCTTGATCTAATAGGCATAGATTCGGGTCGGGGATAATTTCATAGGGCCTGTAAAAGTTTTTCAATTTCTTTTCTTTCTTTTCCAGGGGGCATTCATCACAACAAGTTTTATCGCCCGCTCCTAATATCGACCCTGCTGGCGGTAATGGTTGACCACTCAATATATATTCAATGACTGACCATATTTGTTTTGGTTGAGGCGGGCATCCCGGAATATAGTACTCTACAGCCACGACCTGGTCCAACGATTTCACAACTTCATACATTTCCGGAATTTCAATTTCTCCCTCGGGCATCTTTGTATGGGTTTGCGGGTATACTCCACCATTTGTAACAATGGTTGATGGTGAATCTCTATAAACCCATTTGAAAATTTCTTCCTTAGTTGTTAAGTTTGCAAGCCCGGGGATACCTCCTTCATAAGCGCACGACCCGAAGGCGACAAGTACCTTCGATTTTGCACGCATCAGATGAGCGAGCTCTTCATTTTCTGAATTTCGGATTGCACCGTTGAATAAACATATATCGATACTTTTATCTTCCATCGCACGAACGTCTGCGTATTTAAAGTCCATAGCAACGGGCCAAAATACAATATCGAATGCGTTGGCAACGTCTAATATTTTTTCATGAAGGTCTAAAACAGCTATTTCACAACCGCCACAGCTTGCAGCCCAATACAGAGCTAATTTCGGTTTTGCCATACAAATCTCCTTAATTTATTTTCATTTATCGTTTTTCAGTTGTAGAGGACCGATTTGACGAATTTCTTCGGTCATTTCATTCACTACTTTTGCGAATCGGTCGCCTTCTGAAGCAGAAACCCATTCAAGTCGTAAACGACGGGTATCTATTCCGAATTCTTTTAAAAGGCGTTTTAAAAGTGGGATTCTTCTAATAGTTTTATAGTTTCCTTCCTGATAATGGCAATCGCCGAGATGACAACCCATTACCACCACACCATCAGCGCCAAGCTGGAAGGATTTGATTATAAATGTAGGGTCGACTCTGCCGCTGCACATTGTCCGAATGATTCGAACATTCGGAGCAGATTTTATACGGGAAACACCTGCCAAATCTGCTCCCGAGTATGAACACCAGTTACAAAGGAAACCGATAATTTTAGGTTCAAATGACATAATCTTTACCTTTCTTTTTAACTAGATAACTTTTAACATATTTTCATACTTACCGAATCCTCGTTTTAGTCCGACCAATTCGGCATATTGTATTACAGATTCGTATTCTTTAGATGTAATTTGTCGGCTTAATTCCGGATATTTATAAGCTTTAAATGCCGGACGGTATTGATCCATAATATTCACGTAGCTATCTATACATACCTCTTTAGCAATAAAGTCTAACACTTTTTTGGAACCGGCAATATTATTAGGAAGAATAAGATGTCTAATAAGTAAACCTTTTTCTGCGATTCCGAAAGTATTCAATTTCAAATCACCTACTTGCCGGTGCATTTCGATAACAGCATCTCTCACAACATCCCAATAATCGCGAGCGCCGGAATACTTACGCGCATTGTCGTTGGAAGAATACTTAATATCTGGCATGTAAATATCAACTATTCCATCCAGGAGTTTGAGAGTTTCAACTGATTCATAACCACCGCTGTTATAAACAAGCGGTATAGTCAATCCCTTTTCGACAGCAAAAATCAAAGCTTCTACAATTTGTGGTATAAAATGGGTTGGAGTTACTAAGTTTACGTTATGACAACCGAGATGCTGTAACGAGAGCATAGCTTCTGCAAGTTGATTAGTTGTTATTGCTTTACCGTGGCGCATATGACTTATATCGGCATTCTGGCAATAGAGACACCAAAGATTACAACTTGTGAAGAATATTGCCCCCGAACCATTCCATCCAACAAGCGGCGCTTCTTCGCCGTAATGCGCCGATAAATTTGAGACTACAATTCTATCAGTGGAACGGCATACGCCGTGCTTTCCTTCAGATCGGTTAACTTTACACTCACGCGGACAAATCGTACATTCTTTCATCAACGATTTAAGTATCTTTGCTCGATAGGTTAGTTCACCCGAATTAAATGTTTTTATATAAAAAGGCTGCATCAATTTGACTCGTTTTTCTGCCTAAACTTTTCCATAATTGTATTTAAAGTCTTTTCTCTTAATCTTAATTCTTCTTTATAACTACGATTATCTGTATGCCGTATCTCATCTCGCAAATCGTTTAAATAGCCGGAAAGAACATCTATCAGAAGTTCTAATTCCGTTTCAGTCAGATTATAATTCATAACTTCTCCTTTCTTGGATAAGTTTTCATTAGACCATAAGTCTTGAAAAATACTGATTTCTTATATCAACAAACCTTCTAACTCTGCATAAATTTGAGCATCGCTGAAACCCTGACCAGTCATTGC
>JAHJRJ010000015.1 GCA_018830765.1 Bacteroidota bacterium
ATTTGTATTGTATCAAAACTATCCTAATCCGTTTAATCCCACAACACTTCAATCAAAGTATTTGATATTTTGGGAAAAGAAGTTACAGTATTATTTTTAAGATATAGCTTAGTTGTTTCACGCCCGCCTTTAGGCGAGGTCTCGTCCCGCCGTCGGCGGGACGGACAAAGAGCGCAAAGGGCTGAGTTAATACTGAGACGCAAAGGTCGCAGAGATAAGATAAAGCACTAACTTCTGATGTACTCTCTGCGTACGAAGTTTATCCCGCTTACTATGTTCTTGTGACGAAAGCGGGACGCCTCCTCTGCGTTCTTTGCGTTTAAATTTTTAAATCCCTGCGTGTAATTAATACAAATTTGTTACTACAAACTGTTCACTCTTTACTATTCACAGTTTTTATTCCCATTATTCCATCTAGATGGAAATTTCTTTCCGAGTTTGTTTTCGTGCACACTGCTGTAATAAATTGATATTTTCCATTATCGGATATCTTAATCGGGGTTACTACATTTTCATAGATTTCGTATTGAAATGGAGAAAAGTACTTCAGCCACAATGATTCATTATTATTCATTGCAGTTCGTGCAGTTTCAATCCTTACATTATTCAACTGCTGCTTTATATTCCTTCTGACTAAATCACCGAATTCACTGAAGCCGTGTGCCTTGACGATTGAAATAAACGTTTGTAGTATCTTGGATGTAACTATCACATCCTCCAACGCACGATGTTTAACGGGGAAATCAAAGTTGAGCGACCGGGCGACATTTTCCTGTTTATAACTCGGTAGTCCAGATAGAAATAATCGAGCAAGTTTCAAGACGTCGATATTATAATTTTGAAGTGTAGGATAGCCGGCGAGGAGAAGTTCATTATTCAAAAAAGAGAGGTCGAAAGGCGTGTTATACGCTGCGATTATTCCGTTGTCCACAAACTTCAAAAAATTATCAGATATCTCGTGGAAAGTAGGCGCGTTTGCTACCATTTGCGCGCTTATCCTGTTTACTAAGTAGGCACCCATCGAGATAGGACGCTGTGGGTTTATTAACGAGTTAAACGTATCGATTACTGCCCCGCCACAAAGTTTAACGGCAGCAATTTCTAAGACTCTGTCACCATTTTCCGGATTTAAACCGGTCGTCTCAACGTCAACGACAACGAATTCTATTTGACTAATGTCAGTGTTGAATGTTGTGTTTGATTTTTGCAATTCTATTCAGTGATGTTAAGGTATTTATTCCAGATCAGAAACAGTTCTGCCTCTGCGCGTATGTCGCCACCGCAGTAGTGTGCGATTTCACGAAAACGTTTTTCTCTGAATAAGTCTCCCAAATCCAAACCGGTTATCCCCTCACTTTTCGGACTTTTAATCCCGAATGCTTTACAATAAAAATCTAAGTTAAATTTTTTAACTGCACCGTAAAAAGAAAGCTGGTCTAACAAGTCACAGTGAATTTTTGTATCATATCTGTAAGGAACTAAATTACGCGAAGGAGTAACGCCGAGTATGGCAGACCTCAGCATAACGAACGGACAATCGAACGACCTTCCGTTGAATGTAATGAATTGGTCGTAATGTTTAATAGCACTCCAGAACCATTGGAGTATTTCCTTCTCGTCACCCGATACAAATCCCATTTTACCGTCTTCGCTCGTGTATTCTTCTTTAACGTCGGATTGGAAAAATACTTTTCCTATATTACTATCCGGGTTGTACATACCGATGGCGATTATTTGTGCAGTCGGTGCGTAGAGGTTAAGTTGCTGAAGTGTTTGAACTCTCTTTTCTTCCGTATCTGCGAATTTGAGGAGATATTCTTGTTGCACCTCGTCGAATGTTTCGATAGGAAATGCAAGAGTTTCGATGTCGAAAACAACGCGTTTCATTCGCTGTTCTGTTGGGTCTTGAATAATTTTCTGATGACTTGTGATATTACCTCCCAAGAATAACCCCTGCGGGAGAGAAAACTTGCAAGCCGGGTTTGATTATGTTTCTCGTCGTATTTTTTTCCGCTGTCCCTATATTTTTTTAATTGTTTTCGTGCCGTCTGCAAAGCGTTTTCTTTCTCGTCTATGTCTTTATAAATTTTTTCTATTAACTGATTGACGATTTCCTTATGGATTCCTTTTTGTAGGAGTCGCTGTTTAAGAAGAATCTTGCCTACGGATTTTCGTTTGAGTGTGTCATTTGAAAAACTCTCGGCATATTCTTGATCATTTATCAAACCGATATTCTTTAAATTTTGCATAACTGCATCGACAGCTTTTAAATTAAATTTATGTGTGGATAGTTTTTGCTTTAATTCAAATTCTGTCCTTTTACGATAGCTGAAGTACTTTAACGCCAAATCTTTAGCACGATAAAATTCATCTTGATATAACATATCGGCTAGTTTGGTTTCGGATATCGTGTCGTTTTTTTTAAGCCCAAATTTTACTACTACATCTTTATAAATTAAATACTTGTTTTCATCGTCCAATGTTAGATTGACGAATTTGGGCTTTTTTGAATTAATTTGTAGTTTTGTTACTACCATTTAGCTTTTGGTTGTTTTTTTTGCAACATCTGGTTTTTGGGAGCTTGCGGCTGCCAGTTTCGTTTCATCTTCATCGATGAGACCTAATTTCTTTCTTAGAATTTGATCCACGTCTTTTGCAGTATTTTCGTTTTCTAAAAAGAATTTTTTTACCGCGTCACGTCCTTGTCCAATCCGCTCTTCTTTGTAAGAGAACCACGAACCGCTTTTCTGTATTATGTTGTGTTCTATCGCAGTGTCTATTAAGTCGCCTAATTTAGATATTCCTTCATTATACAATATGTCGAATTGGGCTTCACGGAAAGGGGGAGCTACTTTGTTTTTCACAACTTTGACGCGTGTTCTGTTTCCGATCATATTCTGCCCGTCTTTGATTGCTTCGATCCGGCGTACGTCTAAGCGTATAGAAGCATAAAACTTAAGTGCATTTCCGCCTGTTGTGGTTTCGGGATTTCCGAACATCACGCCGATTTTTTGCCTGAGCTGGTTGGTAAAGACAACGGAAGTTTTCGATTTGTTAATTGCCGCGGCGAGTTTACGCAAAGCTTGCGACATGAGCCGGGCTTGCACACCCATTGTGGGGTCGCCCATCTCACCCTCGATTTCTGCGCGCGGAGTTAATGCTGCGACAGAGTCGATGACTATCACGTCGAGCGATCCACTTCTTACTAATGTTTCAACAATCTCGAGAGCTTGTTCGCCAAATTCTGGTTGTGAAAGAAGCAGATTGTTAACGTCAACGCCGAGTCGCTTTGCATAGTTAATATCGAGTGCATGTTCGGTATCGATGAATGCAGCCATTCCATCTCGCTTTTGAGCTTCCGCAATTATGTGTAAGCAAAGAGTGGTTTTACCAGATGCCTCCGGTCCGAAAATCTCAGTCACTCTTCCTCGAGGGTATCCGCCTATCCCTAGAGCAGCATCGAGTGAAATCGAGCCGCTTGGTATTACTTCCATTTTAACTATCGGTTTGTCGCCAAGGCGCATTACTGCACCCTTACCGTGCTGTTTTTCGATTTGATCTATCGCAATTTTTAGAGCTTGCATGCGCGATTCTTTATTTGTTTCTACTATCATCTTTTCTCCACAAAATTTTAAGTAAAGTTAAATTGTTGTTGTTAAATTTTTTTGTATTTCTGAAGTAGTCCCAATACTAAACTTTTCATCTCTTCGGAGTCGAAAGGTTTTGTAAGGTAATCAGTAACACCGATTGTCTTTGCAAAATGCCTCGCGTCGTAATCGTCCAGCCCCGACATGAATACAAACGGTACGTTACGCAGTTTCGGATTATTTTTGATTTTGTCGAATAGTTCGTAGCCATTCATATCCGGCATTCTTAAATCGCTGATTATTAAGTCCGGCTTCAACTTCGACAGTTTTGTTAACGCTTTTGCCCCACTGTCAGCAGTGACGATGTTGTAGTGTTCTTCTTTTAGAACAGCTTCCATCGCTTCAAGCCAAACATTTTCGTCGTCAATTAAAAATAGTGTTTTGGATTTAGATTTTTTTGCAGTCATTTCTTGTTACTGATTAATTTGATCGACTTTAATATCGTATATTCGGATCCGGAAGATTTTAGAACGCTTTTCATTATTAGTATATCCCGGCATTCGGTGATTCTTGATTCAAAGTTAAGATTTTCTAATATAGGAATCAAGTTTTTAATACCAGTCTGACTTTTTACTCTTCCCAGCGTGATGTGGGGATGGAATTCTCTTTCTTCTATCTTGAATCCTAAACTTTTCAGGTCGGTGTCTAATCTTGTTTTGAGTTTTGTGAGAGAGTTTGAAACGTCATCGCATCCAATCCAGATTACACGGGGTTGCCTTTTATTCGGGAAACAGCCAAAATTACGGTATATTAATGGAAATGTATAGATATGAGTTGATATATTTTCTGTAATTTCGATTATTTTTGACAGTAATTCTTCTTTTATCTCTCCTAAAAATTTTATCGTGATATGAAATTTATTCATCGTCTCCCAACGGACATCAGCGCCGGCCGATTTCAATTTTTGTTGAATCGTTTCAATCTCTTGTTTTATATCCGCCGGTGTATCGGTTGCGATAAATGTTCTCATAGTCATATTTGTATTTTCAAAATAATCCTACGGATAAGCTCCATAGCCGCTTGAGAAGAGCGAATTTTTACGCGGACCCTGTCATCACCGAAAAGGAATTTCTTCGTAATTAAATTTTTCAAATCTGCATAACCTATCCATACTAAACCGAGCGGCTTATCAGGCGTGGCGCCTGTAGGACCGGCTATACCCGTCGTTGATATTCCAATATCTGTTTTGGAAATTTCTCGAATTCCCGCTGCCATTGCTTTCGCAACCTCTTCACTAACAGCTCCGTGTTTAATTATTAAATTTTCTGGAACGCCTAATAAATCAGTTTTCGATCTGTTGCTGTAAGTAACGATACCACGCTCGAAATATTTCGAGCTACCCGGAACGTTGGTAATCCGGTTTGCGATTAAACCACCGGTGCACGATTCGGCTACGGCGATTGTAAGATTCCTCTCTGAAAGTAACTTACCTAACACTTGTTCGATCGTTTCGTCGTCGGTGCCGTATATGTAATCGTTAGCTTTCGATCTGATTTTATTTTCGACTTCCGCTATTGCTTCCCTAACATTTTTGTATGAATCACTCGTTGCCGAAATCCTTAAACTGACTCCCGTGGGAGAGGGCAGAAAAGCTAAAGAAGCGACTTTTGTTAGTTCATCGATATCACCGATTAGTTCCGAGAGAAATGCTTCGGCAATTCCTGTAGTGCGCAGTGTGCGGTGTAAGATGATTCTTCCATTGTTAAAATTTGAAAATAATGGAAGGACAAATTCATCAATCATCTGTTTCATCTCATAAGGGATACCTGGCAGGGCGATAAAAAACTTATTATCACGCTCAAATAGCATACCGGGAGCGGTCCCGTGTTTATTAGGAATAATTTTACAGCCGTCGGGAACGTACGTTTGCTCGTCCGCCGCGGAAGTCCACTTCATATTGCGTAAGGCGAGAATTCGTTCAACATTGGCTTTTACATCTTCGTTTTTTACTAATTCTGTATTAAAAAATTTACAAATAGTTTTCTTTGTTATGTCATCGTGAGTAGGACCCAAACCGCCGGTCGATATTATGATGTCGTTTTCAGAAAACTGCTTGATGAACGCTTGTAAAATGTCTTCCTGCGTATCTCCCACTGTCAGTATATTTTTAACTGTCACACTGATCTTATTCAACGCTTCTGCAATATATGTAGCGTTCGTGTTGACTACTTGTCCTATCAAAAGCTCGTCGCCTATTGTTATTATCGAAGCAATCATAACTTTTAGAGTTTCTACATCATGAAATATACAGCTATCTGTAAAATGATATTTGTATAGACACCCGAAATTACATCATCGACCATGATACCCCAGCCGTTTTTCAATCTTTCGCTGTGTCTTGCCGGGAACGGTTTAATAATATCTAAAATCCGAAAAATAATGAATGCGCTGATGACAACGAGTGCAGTTTTTGGGAGTAAAATAAGAGCGCACCACATACCAACGATTTCATCTATGACTATAATCTGGGGGTCATCGCCAAGTTTTTCTTCTATTATCGAAGATGATATGATTCCGATTATAAAAGCAACAATTATCAACGGCAGGAAGTAATATAAATTTTCGATACCTGGTAGTGCATAAATTAATAAACCGACCGCTGACCCGACTGTGCCGGGAGCTATTGGTGAATATCCCGAATAGAATCCCGTAGCAAAGAATTTTGCAATGAATGGAATTCTATCCGTTTGGTCGGTTTGATTTTTCATATAGAGCGGTAATAAATTTTCGGTTGGTGTAAATATATGATACTCCCGTCCATACAGTTAGGATCGTTATTAGTAGCATCATACCGAATAACACTTGCGGATGTAATAAATTATCTACGACTAAAAAAAGGTTAGGATAATCTCTGTTGATGAACGGAATAGTTCTAATAACATACAGGACTAAAATATAATAGATAACGACATATTGAGCGAAAGTTTTTGTTTTGGCTGTTGAAGAGGTAACAACTGGTTGGTCTTTATATTCTGCGATTGAACGGAGTAGTGTTATAACAATATCGCGGATAACGATTATCCAAACCATCCACACGTCGATTAGTTCGAGCTGCGCAAACGCTATCAAAGCTGCAGAGGAGAGAATTTTATCTGCAAGCGGATCGAGGAATATTCCGATGCGGCTCACGTATCCCCATCGGCGGGCGACCCAACCGTCGTACCAATCAGTCAGCGCAGCAACGATAAATACCGCTAATGATATTTGTTTATAAAAGACCGATTCGGAAATAAAAAGAAATAGGAAAACAGGCGTGAGTATAATCCGTAAAAAAGTGAGAGAGTTGGGAAGTGTTATGGTATCGTTGTTTGCCATAGCTATAATTAAAGAAAAAAACGGAATTATGCAATAGCTGTAAAAAACTAAAAACCTAATAGCTATGCAGCTTTTATTACTTTGCCTTGTTTAATGCAAGTGGTACAAACACGCATACGGACGGGTCTTCCGCTTACCTGTGCGCGTACGCTTTGTAAATTCGGTAACCAGCGTCGGCGCGTTTTGTTATGCGCATGACTGATGTTGTTGCCGCTAATCGGTTTTTTCCCGCAAATATCACAAACTTTTGCCATTTTATTCTCTCTTATCAATTAAATCTTAATTTTTTACGTTGGAAATATAAGGAAATTGTGAGTTAGAAGCAATCAAAATCTTGTGTTGTTGATTTTAGAATCGAAATATCGTATAATTTGAACGAGAATGTTACAGGAAATAAATAAAACATGAATCTAGGAAAGGAGTTAAAATGAAAAAAACCCTGATCATCAGTGCGCTGTTATTGTTCGTACTAGTGTTTTCGGTTTACGGACAATATTACGGCGAACGGGTGCTTGAAAAATCTTTCGAGCAAACCGAATTTTTCTTCACGCCAAGTTATTTGAATCCGTTTGGGATAAGAGGATTCAATACTGTATCGGCGGGGTTGATTAACGATGTGTTACTGAATCTTCAAATTAATCCTGCAAATTTGTCTATGAATTCCGACACCCCTAATTACATTTATATTGATTTTCGTAGTGTGCGAAATACGGTTGACCGTAACTATTATCCTTATCCATACTACGGTGATATAAGAACACTTGACGACGGAAGCCGGATATCAATGCCTTATCCGATGTTTTATGCACGAACCCGAAAACAGTTAGAGCCGCTGTTCTCTGCTGCATTCGTAACGCGTCCGCTTAAAACATCCTTACCTAATCTATTTGTTGGGGCGACTTATCAGATGATTCTACAAGACGATAAATACTATTCGATACCGCAAGATATTTATAAGTCGAATTTCGGATACGATTATGCGGGTATACGCGTAACTGAAAGCGCAGATATACCGGTTATAGATAAATACAGCGGGAAAGACGACATGCATCATATCGGACACTTCGTAGGTGTGCACACCGGTTATGAAATTAATAATGACTTGCAAGTCGGCTTAAGGATAAGTCGTGCAAATTTCGAGCGCGATGGTTCTCTCGGGTCAAAAAATCTTTATGAATACTCTTATTCTCCGAACTATAGTTCTTCGTCAACTTGGTATAATATGGAGAGTCGAAATCAGACTTATGGACATTGGGATATCAGCGGCGGAATAAAAACTAAAGTGAGCGAAGAATTAAAAGCAAGTGCAATGGGTGGATTTCTGTGGGGCGATGCCAACCAAAGTTTTAATCGTCTCGATACTTCTAATTATTTGTGGGGTACGCCGCATAGCGCAAATAACTGGAGTATAAGTAGAAGGTTCGCAACAACAGAACAAGCTTGGAATCATCACGGTAAAACTTATTATGGTGGCGTGAATTTAACTCTGCAAAACAATCCAACTCAAATTTTCAACTTCTATTACAACTACAGAAAACAAAATATTGATATCAGTTTAGGCTCGTCAATTTTGGATACGTCTTTTTATGCATCGCGTTACCAATGGGATACGATAGTTTATATATATAATTCACAATACGGATTGGTTGATACGAGAAACGGAGCGGGTGAAAAAATAGGAACTCATCATCGCTTTATGGCAACGATGCAATGGAAAATTGAGAGCAACATCGACTTGAATATCGGATTTTCAGTAGAGACACAAAAAAACAGAACGAAAACCGATGAAGCAGTCATCGCAGCGTATCGTTCGTCGTACAACTCAAGCGGCGGCTATTATCCTTATTCTTATTTGGATGCGGGCACCGAGGATAAAAATCTCAAGTGGGATTTTAACACAGAATTAACAATCTTGCAGATTCCGGTAATCGTGAATTGGCGGTTAAACGAAAAAATCGAACTTATACTCGGACTTAACAGACAAATATCGACTTGGGAGATAGACGACGTAACGCTTGCTATTTTCGAGTACCGTGAAAAAACCTCAAACACCGGTACCACAATAAAAAGAAACTTCGGAGAGAGGTACACTCAACCCAAAGAAAAATTAAGCGATATACGTACTACATTCCTCGGCGGAATTACTTTTGCGCCGTCGAAATTATTTAGTGCGCGACTTCTATTTACACCTACGGAATTAGAGTTACCAGACGGCACTTCAAAATCTGATTTCCAATGGTGGATAGGGTTGAATCTGTATCC
>JAHJRJ010000167.1 GCA_018830765.1 Bacteroidota bacterium
ATGCTCTTAGCTCTTTGCGTCTCAGGTTTAACCTAGCCCTTTGCGGTCTTTGCGTGAAATAAAAATAAGCTTAAAACAAAAAACAACGCCATAACGCTTCGTGTCTCAGATTTAGCTTGGACCTCCGTGCTCTTCGTGTTATAAAATAATGCATTATTCTAAAACCGGTACTCGAATAATTAAAGATAAAATTCGAAACAGGTATGTGGAGGTCAAAAAGATGCTGCTACTCCGCTAATGTCTAATTGGTCTCAGTGTCCTAAGTGGTAATTTTCCATCTGCGTTCGTTGCGCCGCTGCGAGAAAATAAAATCTTTAATTTGACTTTCTTCTATAATTTCAATACTTTTATTTGCACAAAGTTCAAAGAGGAAATTAGATGGGCTTAAAAGAGAAATTGAGCAGTGAAATTGTAAAAGCAACTAAAGAAGGCGACAAAGTTCGTTTACAGACAATACGTACCTTACGAGCACAATTACTCGAAAAAGAGATAGAAAAACGACCGAATCAATTAACACCCGAGGAGGAATTAGGTGTTTTAACTTCGGCGGCAAAAAAGAGAAAAGAATCTATAGAGCTTTTCGAAAAAGGCGGCAGACAAGATTTAGCCGACAATGAGAAACGCGAATTAATAATTATCGAAGAATATTTACCCAAGCAACTTTCTAACGAAGAAGTCGAGCAAATAATTAACCGGATTATTAAAGAATCCGGAATATCCTCGGCAAAGGATTTCGGTAAAGTTATGCCTCTGGTAATGAAAGAGTTGAAGGGTAAAGCAGACGGAAAATTTATTTCGGAGAGTGTTAAAAAATTCTTGGAGAGCTAGTATGAATTTCGTTGATATACTCACTGCCATTTCGCTTATCTTATTTGCCTTATTAGGTTTTAAAGACGGATTTATGAGAAAATTATTCGGGATTTTAACATTTTTCATCGCATTTATTGCCGCAACAAAATTGATGGATCCAGTTGGTGACTGGATAATAGATTGGTTCGAATTCGCTCCCTTTTTTTCATACCCTTTCGGTTTCTTCATATCTTTCCTGATCGTGATTTTTTTAATTAATATGCTTTTTCGTTTGTTGGGTCCCAAAGCTACAGTTTTAAGTATCTTCAATAGGATGTCCGGCGCACTCCTGGGAGTAGCACAAGGTTTATTAATCGCAAGTTTAATTTTAATAATCCTTAAATTCGCTGATATACCATCCGAACAATCCAAAAGGGAATCTGTTTTCTACCACGATATTATCGAGATAGCCCCCAAAGTATTCAACTCGGTACTTACCGTAGTTCCTGACTCTAAAACTTTGTTCGAGGAAATTGAAAAAAATCTCGACCGTTACAAGAAAAAAGATAAAGAAAAACAAACAAAATAATCGATGCTTGAGTATTTAAGTTCATACAGTAAGTTAGAATTACCTAAAATTATAAATCATATCCTACGTTACTCCGTCTCAGAGTTAGGAAGATCTCATATCAATAGCATCACGCCTTCAAATTCACTTCAAGAGATAAAGTACAACCTCGACCTGACTACCGAAATGAAACAACTGTTGGAAACTGACGATCCGCTGCCTATACACGGGTTAATCGATATTACAACTCAGTTGAACAAAGCAGGTATCGAAGATTACATCATACAGGGTTTAGAATTGCATCATATTTCCAACTTTTTAAAAGTATCGAGAAATATATCTTCATATTTCAATCGAAGAAAATCTAATTATATTCTTTTAAATGAATTAGTTAAACTGCTTTATGTTGACAAGATTATAGAATTTAATATCGATAGAGCAATTAATGACGATGGAAACGTAAGGGACGGTGCATCGGCTGAGTTGAAGAATATCCGTCGCGAAATTAATAGTAAATCGGAATTGTTACGGAAAAAGTTAGATTCCATATTAAAAACAGTTTCAGCACAAGGTTGGGCACAAGAAGAGATAATTACTACACGTGATAATAGAATGGTAATTCCGGTAAAGATTGAGAACAAGAACAGAGTTCCCGGCTTTATTCACAGTTCGTCGGCAAGCGGTGTCACGGTTTTTATCGAGCCGGCAGAGACACTCGAAATGAATAACGATATCAGAAGCTTGCATTTTCAAGAAACCCGCGAAATTGAAAAAATCTTGAAAGAACTCACAAGCCAAATCCGAAAAGTAAAGCAAGAGCTTACGGTAAATATTGAAATTCTTGGTGTTCTCGACTTTCTGCAAGCAAAAGCAAATTACTCGATAGAGATTTTAGGGTCTGCTCCCAAAAATTTTGTAAAAGGTTCCATCAAACTAATCGACGGCAGGCATCCTATCCTTCTCATGCGGCATAAAAGGGAGGAGGTAGTTCCATTATCATTAGAAATCGGCAATGAATACACAACGATGATAATTACAGGTCCGAATGCCGGCGGAAAAAGTGTTGCGATTAAAACATTCGGTTTACTTGCGCAGATGATTCAGTCGGGTTTGCACATACCGGCATCGCCCGAATCGGAATTCGGCGTTTATAAAAAAATATTTGTAGACATCGGCGATGAACAATCAATCGAAAATGATTTGAGTACATTTTCATCGCATCTCGCAAATCTAAAAGTAATAGTTGAAGAGGCAGATGAAGATAGTTTAGTTCTGATAGATGAAATCGGAGCAGGAACCGATCCCACTGAAGGTAGCGCATTAGCCGAAGCAATTCTTGAATACCTGACAAAGACAAAAGCTCATACACTCGTAACCACACATCATGGAACGCTCAAAGCTTTCGCCCACGAAACAGCAGGAATTGAAAATGCATCGATGGAGTTCGACCACAACACTTTACAACCTACATACAGGTTCAGAGCGGGTATTCCCGGCAGCAGTTATGCGTTGGAGATGGCAAAACGTATGGGAATTCCTGATGAGTTAATCAATAGGTCGAATGAATTTAAGGGAGAAACTCAACATACACTCGAAAACTTGCTTGCGGAACTTGAAAACCAATCGCAAATATCCAAGAAAGAACTTGAAACGGTAAAATCGGAAAGAATACAGTTAGAAAAACTGATCTCGGAATACACGATAAAAAATAAATCTTTCCAAAAAGAAATTAAGGAAATCAAGTTAAAAGCTTTAGAAGAAGCGAAAAGTATTATCGAAAAAGCTAATTC
>JAHJRJ010000016.1 GCA_018830765.1 Bacteroidota bacterium
CGCAAAATAGAGAACGATATTCACTATCGGTATTGGACAACATTCTTTCGCCCGATGCGCTCACGATCGGTTTTGCGCGCCGGTTTGCAACTTACAAACGTGCGCCTTTAATTTTTACAAACCCCGAACGACTCGCATCTATTCTTAACAATCCACAAATGCCGGTACAGATAATATTTGCTGGGAAGGCGCATCCGCGCGACGACGAGGGGAAGAAGTTTATTCAAAGAATAATTCAATTTACACGCGACCAGAAATTTTCAGGGAAAATTATTTTCCTTGAAAATTATGATGTAAACGTAACCCGCTTTTTAGTGTCAGGCTCAGATGTTTGGTTGAATACTCCGCGCAGACCTTTGGAGGCAAGCGGCACGAGCGGAATGAAGATAGCTATACACGGCGGATTGCATTTTAGTACTCTCGACGGATGGTGGGTAGAAGCAAACAACGGAAACAATGGCTGGACTATCGGTAATGGTGAAACATTCGGTAACGAAGAATTGCAAGACGCTGCAGATGCCGAATCGTTGCTGCAGATTTTAGAAAACGAAATTGTCCCTGACTTTTATAACCGTGATGAAAATGAAATTCCGCGTTCATGGATTAAGCGTATTCGAAATTCGATGAAGACGTTGATTCCAGAATACAGCTCGGATAGAATGGTCGCCGAGTATGTCGAGAAGTGCTATAAACTGTAAATCGGAATGCCAGCCCGACTCGCCCCGTCCTACGGGGCAAGTCGTTCTGGCGGGTTATTCCGATTACTACGACATAAGTAAGTGCAAAATGAAAAATGCAAAATAAAAAGTTTAAAAAATTTTCTTTGCGTTCTTTGTCCGTCCGTCTCGTGAAACGAGACGGACGAAACCTCGCTTAAAAGCGGGCGTAAACCTAACTCAACCCCAAAAATTTATTTCTCGCAACGACGTAACGATTGAACTCAGTGTTCTTCGTCCGTCCCGCCCTTGGGGGGGGGGACGAGACCTCGTCTAAAGACGGATGTTAAAAAAATGTTACTCTTGACACTGCGGTTATTGATTGAATAACCGAATTCCCACCTCGCAATCGGCACATTTTTCTTCGACACAATAAAATTTGTAGAGTTGGACCCCACCCTGGTAGAGCGGAGCTGTGTTTAGTTTGAATTTTCCTCGAACCAACTGCTCCTCTACAGTTTTGACGATTGCACTGTTTCGCGACGACTTAATTTCACTAAAAAGTTTCAGCGCCATCTCACGAACATTTTTCTTTTTAAATACTCTGGCGTACATCAAACACAACGGTATTATTATATTGATGATTATTTCGACTGCACGGTCTTTTCCGACTAACACTTTCAAGCGCATTGCTGCCTCTTTGTTAAAACGATAATGATTCTCCCAAAATCCGCTTGCTTCTACTGTCAACAGTGAGATTAACTTTCGTAATTTTTCGGTATTACCCATCGCTTGGTTTTCGATGAGTTGAACTATAACTTTAAATAAATTTCCCGAATTTATTTTTTCTACGATGCGAGCCGCGGCTGCTATTCGAATCGTTGGAAAGTTTTCCGGTCTAAGTCTGAAAAATTGCCACTCGGCTCCTGTCATCGTCTCTCCGTTGTAACTTTCACGAACATATTTCCATACTTTTTTTAACTGTACAAGGTACTCTTTACTCTGGTGGTCTTTTAGTATCCCGGGTGTGGATAAAAATCCTCCGACACCGAATAATATTGCTTCGTACTGAATTATCTTTCCGGTATTTTCATCAGTAACCGAATCCAAAAATTCGAGCGTAACGTTCTTTGCTAACTTCATAAACGGCTGCTGGTTTTTAGAATAGCCGAGTGCTTCCATCGTAAACTCGTAGAGCACTTGCTCCCATAAGTGTACATCGGTGAAGTCGTGCCGGGTATATCGCGGCGTGAAATCTGGAAACTCGTCAGGGCTTACTTCAAAATGTATTTGACCGTAAGCGGCGGCAGGTTCGGTTACTTTCTTGGTTTGAACAAGCTCAAGTAATCTTTCTTCCAACCGTCTTATTTTATATTCTAATCGCTGAACTGCTAATTTGTGCAGCCATTCTTCTATTAGATTGCAGGGCGTGTTTGAATTTATCGAAAAACATTTTAAATACCGAACGTTTTCGATATTCTCGTTAGAAATATTTTCCTGTAAGGACCGGATTAATTCTTCTGAAAGATACGGTTCTAATACAATAGTAGGTACTGTGCGTTTGCTTTTAGTGATTGGTAAAGCGGAAGTTTTATGAGCATACAGAACAACGTGCAGGATAACCTTGTTGTATTTCGGATCCTTATGATGTGTGTGCTGCTGCCAATCGGTAAAGTGACGATGAAGCTCAACATCGCCGACGAATGTGATGCCTCCGATTTTTATTTGTGCATTCAAAAAATCGGGACCGCCGTTCGGATTGCTCTCGCCCGTAAATATAATTTCAACATTTTTCCCATCAATTGTGATCAAGGGCTTTTCAGCAAAGTCTTGTCTTTTCCAAATCTCTCTGATTAACCGTTCCGGTAGTGATGGGACTTCTAGATTTTTTGGCATAATACCTCCACCAATTATGTTATAAGTTTTGAGTCGCTATCTGAAGTACTTTTCTCTGTAATAATTTATCTTTAGCATGTAGTGTTTTGCCGTTTCCCTTACTTTTAAATCAAAGCAGTTTTGTAAAGATGAATAAATAATACTTCTGCCGACATTTATTACAGCAAGGTCACCGTTTTTGTCGCAGCCGTATCGAACGCTCGCCTCCAAATCTCCTTTTTGTGCACCTATCCCGGGAATCAAAAAAGGCATATCTAGCGCAAGAGAACGGATTTTTTTTAATTCCGATATCCGTGTTGCCCCGACAACCAAACCGAGGTTGTTAGATGAGTTCCACTTTTTGCATTTTAGAACGACTTGTTCGTACAAGGGTTTTCCGTTTACTTTTAAATATTGGAAATCTTTAGAACCGGGATTCGATGTTATCGCAAGTACGAATGCGCCGTATTGAGGTGACCTGATAAAGGGTTCGATCGCATCATATCCCATATAAGGGTTGATTGTTGCCGATTTAAATTTTAGTGAATCGAAAATCGCATGAGCTTGCTTCTCTGCCGTGTTGCCTATATCGCCCCGCTTCCCGTCAGCGATAGTAACGATGCCCTCGGGAATCAACTCTATAGTTTTTTGTAACGCTTCATATCCTTTCGCGCCCCCGTCTTCATAAAAAGCCAAGTTTAGTTTGTAAGCACA
>JAHJRJ010000168.1 GCA_018830765.1 Bacteroidota bacterium
GGAATTTTATTAGATATGATCGGAGATGCTGAACTTGAAATTCCGAAAGAAGGATTTTCGGTCAGATACGCTCCAGATATCGTACAGTTGGTTTGGGAAACAGCCCGCAACTTAAACATCACTCAATTTAAAAATGAAATAGGTCCAGAAGTCATCGACGACCACCTCCCCTTAAATGAAGTCGGGATTAAAACTATTAACTTGATTGACTTTAATTATCCCGACGCCACTCATCGTTATTGGCACACGCTAGACGATACACCGGACAAATGTTCTCCCGAGAGCCTCGAGGCAGTAGGAGTATTGTTGTTAAACTTAATTTACCGGCAATACTAAAATCCAAATAAAATATTACGAGGCATGAAAACTTATCTTGAAATATCAATAAGTGCGAATAAAAACCAGCAAGAATTACTCATCCCGACTATGGTTGAATTAGGATGCCACGGTTTTGCAGATACCGATACCGAGCTCTTATGTTATATAGATAAATCACTCTGGACGGATGAAAAATTCGAGCAACTTAAATCAGATTTGAATTCACTCTTGCGTGTTATCTTATCAAACTCTGTAATCAAGTTTAAAGAAATAGAAGAAGAAAACTGGAATGAACAGTGGGAAAAATCTATCGATAAACTCGAAATCGGAAATCGAATCACTATAAAACCATCGTGGGTAAATTACGGCAATACCGACAATAGAATAGTTATTCAGATAGACCCGAAAATGTCTTTCGGCACGGGGCACCATGAGACGACAAAGTTAACTCTTCAGCTTTTGGAAAAATACATTTTCGAGGGAGCGACTGTTTTAGACGTCGGAACCGGTACAGGAATACTCGCAATCGCGGCTCTAAAGTTAGGTGCGAAAGAAGCATTAGCAATCGATAACGACGAGTGGTCGATCCTCAACGCAAAAGAAAATGTAAATGCGAATGATTTAGAAGACAGAATTGTTGTTACCGATACACCATTAAATTTACTTAACGAAACTGAGTACGACATAATAACCGCCAACATAATGTTAACGACTATAATTGAGTTGCTCCCCGAAACGGTAAAGAGACTGAAAGAAAGCGGAAAGATTCTTTTTTCCGGTTTGCTCCTTCAGGATGAGGAAGCTTTCCGTGAAGCAATAGAAAAATATCAATTAAGAATTCTTGAAATAATTTACGAAGGAGAATGGATCGCAGCAGCTGCATCGCGTGTATAACCTTCTCGTGTTGATAAATCTATAAATTAAATAATCAGACCAGAGGAAAATATGAGAATAGCAACAATCGATATCGGCACCAATACGGTGCTTTTACTGATAGCGGATATTGATAATAACGGGATCAAGACACTCGCATACGAACAACGCACTCCTCGCATTGGAAAAAATATCGACGCAGACGCAGTAATCGGTAAACCTGCATTCACACGTGTTATCGATGTATTCATTGAATACAAGAAAATAATAAACAGCTATAAACCTGAAAAAGTTGTTGCATTCGGCACGAGTGTTCTTCGAGAAGCAGCAAACAAAGATGAGTTCGTGGAGTTCATTAAAAAAGAAACGGGTATCGATGTCGAAATATTAGACGGAAAAGAAGAAGCACATTGGAGCTACAGGGGAGCTATCAGCGGACTATTAGGCGACGGGAAAATCGTTGTCATCGACATCGGCGGAGGCAGCACGGAAGTATCTGAAGGAAATTTGAAAGATGTCCACTCAGTAGATTCCGTTAACGTCGGAGCTGTGAGGATTTCAGAACGATTTTTCTGGAATAACCCACCGACACAAGCCGAATTTCAATTAGCTGCGGAGTTCATTAACAGCGCATTCTCAAAATTAGCAACAGGCGATTTTTCCAGCGCTCGGTTAATCGGTGTCGCCGGCACCCCAACAACTTTAGCATCAATCGACCAAGGATTGAAAGACTTTGACGTTAATAAAATAAGCGGATACGCATTATCTTTTGAAAAGATTAATAATATATTTCAGAAATTGAGCAAGATGCGGAGTGAAGATATTAGAACCCTCTCAAACGCAACAGAAGGACGCGCCGATATTATTACAGCCGGCACTCTGATTTTACTTGAATTCATGAAATTTAGAAAATTCGATGAATTGATTGTAAGTGAAAGAGGCGTTAGATATGGAATAGCAATTCGTGAGTGGGAGAAGTTAAGTAGGTAAGTAGATGGGTAGATAAGGATTTTAGATTTTTGCGCCAAAGGTGCATCCGCTCTACAAGTCGTCTACGACCCTTCGGGTCGATAGACCCGTAGGGAGTCGTCGACCTTCGGCGGAAGATTTTGGAATTTATTTGTCATTTGTCATTTGTTATTTATTTCTCTTCCCTATCCTTGCAATAACTTTTTCTAAAATATTCAACGCGTAGTCAAGATCTTCTATAGTAGTACTTCTGCCCATCGAAAAACGTATTGAAGCTTTGGCAGTTTCAACATCTCTTCCCATTGCTAACAGGACATGTGAAGGTTTGACGCTTCCCGAAGTGCAAGCTGAACCGCTTGTTATGGCTACTCCCTCAAGGTCCATACTTAATATCAAAGCTTCACCGTCAATGTTAATTCTGGAACTGTCGAAAGATACGTTCAGTATATTCGACAAAGATTGTTTGGGATGACCGTTAAAGATAACAAAAGGATATTTGTTTTCGATTTTTGATTTGAGATATAATTTCAGATCAGCCAACCGCACCCATTCTTGTTCCATAATATTACTCGCAATTTCTGTAGCTTTTGCAAAGCCAACTATTAGCGGCGTGCTCTCTGTGCTTGCTCGCTTGCCTCTCTCCTGTCCGCCGCCGTGTAATAATTTTTCTAACTCAACACCCTTGCGAACATATATAGCTCCAATTCCTTTAGGTCCGTAAAGTTTATGCGCGGTTACCGATAGTAAATCTATGTTTAGTTCATTCACATCAATTTTAATTTTACCGAGTGCTTGAACGGCATCTGTGTGAAATAGTATTTTGTTTTCTTTTGCGATCGCACCAATTTCAGAAATTGGATTAATCGAGCCAACCTCGTTATTAGCGAACATAACAGAAATCAACCCTGTTTTTGGAGTAATGGCTTGCCTCACATTTTCCGGGTCGACGATTCCGTCTTTATCAACGTTTAAAAAGGTAATTGTAACTCCGTGTTCAGCTAAATTATCGCACGTCTCTAAAACAGCTTGGTGTTCAATCTTAGTAGTTATGATGTGGGTTTTTCCTGCCTCGCGCATTTTTAATGCTGCACCTTTTATTGCATAATTATCCGACTCCGTTCCGCTGCTAACAAAAACAACTTCGGCTGGTTGTGCTCCAATATGTTTTGCTATTATCGTACGACTCTCCTCAATTGCAGCTTTTGCCTCCTGCCCAAACTTATGAATTGATGACGGATTTCCGAACTTTTCGAGAAAGTAGGGTTTCATCGCTTCAAAAACTTGTGGGTCAAGCGGAGTTGTAGCTGTGTAGTCGAGATATATTCGTCTCATAGAAATTGCGTTCTTTATATGATGTCTTACTCCTTTTCTCTCATCCTATACCGCGGCATATCCTTTCTTAAATGTTTCATCGCTTTGCGCAATTCTTTCTCAAAATCTCTTTGAAAAAGATAATACTTTGCCATTTGCTCTGAGTTTAGCAGTTCTCTTAATTCTTTTAAGAATCTATTTTCTTCATCTATTACCTTACCGCGATTTTCTTCAAATCGTTCGAGCTGTTTTTGAAGTTCTTTCAACTGCTTCTCATATGTAATTTTATTTTTCGTGGTTTCTTCAGTTTTTTTGAGATATTCATCTAATTTATCTTGCAATTCAGCTTGCAGCTTCCTAAGTTCGCGGAGTCGTTTTTCATGCTCGTTGGCTTTCGCGGTAAACCTGACTGCCAACTCTTCCGGTAAATTCAGAATCTCAATCAAACGCATCATCTTAAATTTTTCTATCCGTTCAGGGCCTATCCTTTTCTGAACCATTTCCCCAGGCGGTTGTGCAAAAAGCGTATCGCTTGATAAGATAATAGAAATCATGATTACAAATAGAAGAATATTATTTTTCATCTTTCACCTCAATTTATTTGATCTTTTTCTAAGATAGCAAGTAGATTGTTTACTTCATCATCGCTTAAAGTATGTATTGTGGTTTCAATATTTATACGATCGCTTTCGAAAATATTATTTTCCTCTGACATTATTTTTCGCAGCACGTCACTACTCGAACTTTTATTCTCTACCATCTCCAAGTAGTCGACTAAAAATAATCCTTCTCTACCTAATGAATCAGCGTCGTCAGAAGATAATTCTTTTTGATCATCAGTAACAGCCGTAGTAATAGTCTGTTCAACTTTTGAATAATCGAATGTAAAAACTCGTATTAAAATAAATGTCGCGACAATAGCCGTAACCGCAGGTATGAAAGCTCTGGATGCTATTTCCCATAACGCACTCTTCTTCTTTCCGGAAATCCTCTCGTGAATCCGGGGGAGTAAATTAGTCCAATAAATCTCCGACGGTTGTGCAACCTTCTCAATCTCGATTTGTCGAAAAATTGTTTGAATTGCAGTTTTTTCTTCAGCACACTTTCTGCATTTCTCGAGATGTCCCAATAACTCAAGTTGCTCGTTCTCTCCCAATTTATTTTTCGCGTAATCGGGGAGTAAATATTTAACTTCCTTGCATTTCATATCTGAGATTTCTTTCGCACAAAATTTTGAATATTTTTAAACGCATGAAAATAGTTAGCTTTCAGTCCGCTGACCTGTTTATTTAAAATCTTTGATATTTCTTCATACGGCAACTCATCGTAATACCGCATAATAAAAACCTTTTTCTGTTTCGGTGGAAGCTGTGAAATTGCTTCTTCAATCAGTATGCGGTTCTCTTTTAACTCCATATTATCTGCCGGGCTGATATTTTCGTCGGCAATAGAACTTAATATTGGAAAGGCATCGTCGAACTTAACAAAATCAATTATCTTCTTTCTTCTAATCGAACTTATCGCCATATTAGCCGTGATACGATATATCCAAGTGTAAAAAGAAGATTCACTTCGAAAGTTTGCTAAACTGTTATACACTTTTACAAAAACATCTTGAACAATATCGTTGGCATCATCGTGACCGCCGACCATCCGGCGCGCAATCCAATAGACCTTTTTCTGATATCGCCGGACAAGCTCATTAAAAGCTTCGACTTTACCTGCCTGAAATTCTTTAACAAGTTCTAAATCCGACTTCAATGACATTATTTTTATCTATTATCTAAATATTAGACATCTGCTGTTCATAAAAGTTTAAAGAATACTCTGGAAATAATCAAGAATATTAAAAGAATAGGGTTTTTTCTATTTTTGATGCAATTTTCAGCAACTCTACATCATCCCAATATTTTCCTACTACTTGCAAACCAAGAGGTAGTCCTGAATTTGAGCTTCCTGAGGGGATACTTATAACAGGTAAACCTGCAAGGGTCCACGGTAAATTCATTACGGGATCACCAGTAGATTCTAAACCAAGTGGTGCCGGTCCGATTGTCGATGGGGAAATTATTGCCGACAGATTATGATCGTCCATTAATGCTATCAACTCCTCACGCAAACTTTTACAACTCTTGCGGCAAGTTTGTAAAATTTCGTTATTAATATTTTGACCTCTATATATTAATTCGGAAGTTTGGGGATGATATAAGTGAAAATATTTTTTAAACCAATCTTTATGCACGATTGCAGCTTCTGCGGCAACAAGCGTATTGTGACGTTGAACAATATCTTCGATATCGTTTAACATTTCGA
>JAHJRJ010000169.1 GCA_018830765.1 Bacteroidota bacterium
TAATTAAGTCGGACAACTTCTTCAAATCTAAAATCATACCTGTATCGGGGTCTGGCTTCCCGACTATTGTGACGGCAACCTCGTAATTGTGTCCGTGTCCATATGGGTAAGAACATTTACCGTATATTTCAGCATTCTTTTCCTCTGAAAATTTTTCGTTGAATAAGCGGTGAGATGCCGAAAAATATTCTTTTCGTGTTAGATATATCATAATAATCTCTTCATACTGAGGTTCTTTAGCCGAATCTTCTGAGACCCATTTTATATAATTTATCGCCGAAAGTCAAAAATCAATTCTTAAAGCAATCCCGAAATCATGAAAAGTCGATTTAGAATTTAACGATTTGTTTTTGATTTGTTTCCACTCGTACCTGGCATCTACGAAGAATTCGTTCATCACTTCGTACGTTGCGAACAGTTGTCCGATATAAGTATTAACTCGAATACCATCCAAGAATGTAACGCTTTCCCGGTCTAAACCTGAACGCCAAGGTTGAAGAAAATCGCCACCTACATTTCTGATAAGTTTACCCGTAGAGTCGTACTCGTTCTCACCCGAATTCTGAATTTCAAATCTACCCGAAAGGATGAATTTTCTAGAAAACCAATGGTCTACGCGGAAATGCCAACTTTCAGCGTTTGGACCGATTTGAGTACCGAGTAAAACTTTATTGCTGCCGTAATCATTCTCCCTCGAACGATTGTGGGAAAACATGTATGGTGTGACTCGAGTATATTCGACCATAAGGTTTGTATTCGGAATTCCAATTGGATCGACCGCCATTACGCCGGCTTGATAAGCATATCGATTCCGCCAGGAATCTGTTCCGAATAGCGGAATGTTAATATCGTCAAAAAATAATGTTCCCTGCAATTCATAATCTTTAAAAGGTCTAACCTGAGCATCGAAAGCTAAGAATCCGTTGTCTCTTTCTTGTCGTGAACGCTGAACCGATTCAAAAAATGTAACTGGATTAAGGTAACCTAAATCGACCGAGCGATTGCTGTAAATAGTTATTTCTTGAACGCCTAAATCAATACTATTTCCTATCGAAAGTTCTAATCTATGAGCAGCGAAATATTTATCAGCCACGATCGACTCGTAATCCATATAGGGAGCGTAGTTCAACAAGGAGTCTGACTTTCCTAAAATCCAGGCGTGCATAAAAGTGTATCTAAAATTTTTATAACCTGCATCAAACCTGATTGCATCGAAAACACGCTGATAGTCGGAAAGGATTATCTTATCGCCGTAGCTATTTCCCCACAACACCCGCTCCCTACCTATTTGTGCCGAAATAATTTCGCCGCCATATCTTAAATATCCCTCCACAAAATCAAAATTGCGCGAGTCCATCGTTCCTAACGCAAAACTCTGATTGATGCGCTTATCTCTTCTTAAAACATCCCGGCTCCCCCAAAATGCAGCATTAGTTAATTGAAAATAATAACCTAAATTTGTAAAAACCGAACCACGAAGTCTCGGTCCTCCTTCGATGAACGAAGTGTTATCGTCTAAACCTACGCCTGTTGACCGGCGAAAATCGAATGTAAGCAACCCGTCAACGAACAGAGTAACATTACTGTCGAGATAAGTGTAAAAATACTTTTCCTTGTCGAAGAACTTTCCACTCTCCATCCTTCCGAATAAAGAGAAAGAATTATTGGTTGACTTGAAAAGCTCGTATTCAAATTCAATTATAAAATCGCTGAGTATCTCCTTTTCTGTATTCGTCAGTTCCTCTTTATGTTTTTTAATTTGAAGAATAAATTGAGCGATTTCTTTTCTGGATAACGGAAGAACGGCATCGTGGTATTGCGAAATTATTTTTTTTACTTCCATCCGTTTAAGAAATTGATAGACGGAATGATTTGCTGGAACATTTTCGGCTTGCCCCGATAAAATCGGGGCTTGTGGAAAAACAAAAAGTGTAGTTCCTAGTATTAAAACCAGGATAAGTAATATTTGATGTGAATATTTCATACTTAAGATTTAAAAATACAATCCGAACATTATCAATTTCGGAGAAATTTGTATTGCCGGCGAAGGAAATTTGAAATAATTTAATCCCTCGCTCAATGCTTTCAAGAAATCACTATCTTGCGGAATGATCTTTTTAAAATTGTAATCCAGAGCTACTAACAATATTCCGTATTGATTTGAATAATCGTGCAAGTCACGAACGCTATATCCCACAGCTACACCAAAATATTTTAGGAAATCCAAATCATCTGTAAGCAGCGGGCTTGTGTCGAAACTCAGCCAGAAGGTCTGTCCCTCATAATCGTCAATGAGAACATGTTTCTGACCGGGAATATTTCCTACTTTGCCGAGTTGTCGCGGATAATAGCTGGCTTTAATATTTAAAGAATTTAATTCGGGAACATAATATTGCAGCAACGGATAAAAACCGCCTGCTATATCCGCCGCCGCATCGACACGGTCAAAGCCCCATTGTGAGAAGCCGTCCTGGAATTCAACGAAAAGTTGAAATATGCTTCCGCCTACTGCGCCAATCCACATCGATTGCGGTTTGCTCAAGCCGGTCCATTCGTAGGAACGAGCGATTACGAATGAACTAAATGCCGCACCCCAGACGTGTCCTACTTTGTCGACCGACCTGCTGTAGATTAAGTCTTCTTGAAAATGAAACGGTCTACGATAATTTTTCCACCA
>JAHJRJ010000170.1 GCA_018830765.1 Bacteroidota bacterium
ATGCTGAACAAATTTAGCAACCCTTTCGACAGCCGGTTCGGCTTCGGCACCAAACTTTTGCCGAAGCCGCTCGGCTATCTCGTTTACTGTTTTTCGGCCGTCGCAATTCGTCCAAACAAAACTTCCAAATTTATCCAACTTCACTTTATAATATTTTTTTCGAAGATACGGCTGAAGATATTTTCCTAATAATTTATCTCTGAATTTTGGAATTAAGATAGTAACTTTTTCCTCTGCTTGAACTTCAAATTCAAACAAACGAACAGGTTTCAGATCGAGAAGATTGAATCCATCAAATTCCGATTTTTTCTTTTTAAACATCTTCAATTACATTATTGCCGAAGGTGGAGCCGGTTCGTCTGCTTTACCTGCGTTCTTAATCGGAATCTGAATTAGAATCCAAGCAATAATCGCAAAGACCGCAAGACTTACTAAGAATGTTGGTTTAGCGAAGAATGCAAAGAGCTGAATTTCGCCGAAAGCAAAACCCGCGAAGAGTAAACCAATTAATGCTTCACCAGCTATCATACCTGCGGCAAGCAAAATTCCAGTATTCTCTACACGAGCTTTTTGTGCATCGTTGAATTGTTTCTTGGCATTAATTCTTTCGACAATACCTTTTATTAAACCACCGACAAAAATTGCAAATGTTGTTCCTAATGGCAGATACATTCCAACCGAAACGAGCATGGGACTTCGAACTTGCATAAGAATAAAGCCAAATCCCATAAGCATACCGACTATGATTAGAGGCCAAGCCATTTCGCCGCTGACAATACCGGTAGATAACATAGCCATCAAACTTGCTTGTGGTGCAGGAAGAACCGGACCACCGAATCCACCCTCATACGGCGGATCGGCCATCTTACCGGCATTTATGTCGCCTTGATGAAGTATAACAAGAGGTATAAACATAACAGCAGCCGATACGAATGCACCGATGATATTTCCAGACTGCATCTTCCAGGGTGTACCTCCTAAAATATGACCAACTTTTAAATCCTGCAACATTTCGCCTGCAACTGCTGCTGCCACGCAAACTACAGCCGCAACACCTAACACTGCCGCAACGCCCTGAATGCCTGTCATACCAAGCGCCACCATTAACAATGCTGCAATGATGAGAGTGGATAACGTTAAACCACTTATTGGATTATTACTTGAACCGATAATGCCAACCAAATATCCAGATACGGCAGCAAAGAAGAAGCCGGCAATAACCATAACGACAGTGGCGACTAATGCTGCAGTAACATCTTGAGCAAAGTAATTATAGATAAAGAAAGTTCCTACGGCAGAGATGGCGATACCGAACAATACCCAATTAAAACTTAAATCTTTTTCTGTTCTAATAGTAACATGTTCACCTGTAGCTGCTTTTTTTACATCTGAAATGGAACGGGATATACCGGTGGCTAAACTTTTTCTCATTCTAAATAAAGTATACCCTGCACCGACTAACATACCTCCGATTGCAATAGGTCGCACGATAAATTTCCATATCTCGGTCATTTGATAGATTGGGTCTTGAACTCTTTCGGCAGCTTTTTCTAAAGGAATTTGACTTGCTGCTGCTAACTGTGAAGCCCAAGCTTGCAAATCGATTGACGGTCCGAGAAAGTAGTAAATAATTGGTGTTAATAATCCCCATGCTAAAAGTCCGCCGCTAAAATTTAATGAAGCTAATTTAGGTCCAATTATGTAGCCCACGCCGATGTAAGCGGGTTTCACTGCGGGAGAACTTAAAACCATTCCACCTTTGGCAGTGAGTGCAGTTCCTTTGATGATGGTTTCAAAAAAAGTTACAAACGATGCCCAACTGGAAGCAAACAATTTTAATTCGCCTAAAGCTGTGATAAAAGCTCCAATACCCATGGCGCCGAATAAGAATTTTGCTCCCGAACCACCTCTTTGTCCTGCCTTGTGAATTTCACCGGCTGCGACAGACTCGGGAAAAGGCAATTCGACATCTTCGACCATTACTCTTCTTAAAAGAGCTACAAACATAATTCCGAGCAAACCGCCGGCAAACATAATTGCAACAGATATCAGAAAGTTCTCAACTGTTGCGAAGGTAGAATTATTATCGGGGTGCCAAATTTTTGCTATATAAAATGCAGGTATAGTAAAGATAGCACCAGCGGCAACCGATTCACCAATTGAGCCAACTGTACGTGCAAAATTTTCCTCAAGAATCGAACCTTTCATAATCCGGAGCAAAGCCATTCCGATAACCGCAGCCGGATATGTCGCCGCAATAGTCATTCCTGCTTTTAAGCCCAAGTAAGCATTAGCGGCACCCAAAACGACAGTCATTATAAGTCCGAGTATTAATGCCCGCATTGTAAACTCTTTCAAGTCTGTCTCTACGGGAACATAGGGTTTGTATTTTAATCCCGGACCTTTGGTTGTTACATCTGCCATATATTTTTCTCCTTAATTTAGTTTTACTATTGGTTAATTTATTCTATTTTTAGATAATATGCTCTTAAATACATATCCTGCTATTTGCGGATTTTCTTTAAAACGGCGTATCGAATATTTATACCAATGGGGCCCGTACGGGACATAGACTCGTAAACGATGACCATTATTTACAATTTGAGAACGCAACTCAGAACGCACACCAAGCAGCATTTGAAACTCATATTCATTTTGTTGAAGATTCATATCTTTAATCAAACGATATGCGTGTTCAACAAGAGCTTCATCGTGGGTTGCAATACCAACATAAGCTTTGCGCCTGAACATCGTTTCTAATACACGGTTAAAATTATCGTTAATTTCTTGTTTCTTTTTGTAGGCAATCGATTCGGGTTCTACATATATTCCCTTGCAAAGACGAAAATTCATATAACCCTGATCCATCAATTTAATGACGTCTGCCTCTGTCCTTCGCAGATATGCCTGTAGAGCAATTCCGACATTAGGATATTCTTTACGTAGGGTTGTATAAATATCTATCGTAGCATCGGTACAGCTCGAATCTTCCATATCTATACGGACAAAAATGTTCAGTTCTTTTGCTTTCTGGACAATCTTTCTTGTATTCTCAAGACAGAAATTTTTATCCAATTCTAATCCCAATTGAGTCAGTTTGATAGAAAGGTTGGAGTCGAGCTTTTCTTTTGTGATTGCTTCTAATGTTAAGATGGCTTGGTTAGTAGCGAGTTCTGCTCCTTCCCTTTTTGTAATTGCTTCGCCTAACACATCCATCGTAGCCATCATTCTGTTAGTGTTTAAAGTCTTTACAGTGTTAACTGCATCCAATAATTCTTCACCGGCGATGTAGCGACTTGCAAAAAAACGAACGATGGGACGCGGTATGACTGTAATTGTTGTAACAATAAACTTATTCAATAAATGCATCGATGGTATTCTAATTTATTTAGATTTTGGTTTATTATCGAGAATATTTAAAAAACCTTTGTCAATATAGGTAAGATGGAATAAAAAATCAAGGGAAAATTAAATTTACCCGAATATTAAATTTACGAGCCAAACCGACATTAAAATACCGACTATATCTGCAATAATTCCTGCAGGAACCGCATGCCGCGTTTCTGAAATTCCAACTGAACCGAAATAAACAGCTAAAACGTAGAAAGTCGTCTCACCGCTTCCCATCATTACTGAAACCATTCGACCTATTAAAGAATCAGCACCGTGTGTTTTTATTATCTCGCTCATCACTCCAAGCGCACCGCTGCCGGATAGCGGACGCATAATTGCCATGGGCAGCGCTTCGGCTGGCATACCAATGAGTAAAGTAATCGGCGAAACCAACCAAGCTAAAATGTTCATAGCGCCGCTTGCCCGGAAAATTCCGATTGCAACTAACATCGCCACCAGATACGGTATTATTCGCACGCCCACATTGAAGCCCTCCTTAGCGCCTTCTACGAATGTCTCGTAGATTTTGACTTTTTTAATCGCGCCGTAAGTAACTATAAATAAAATTATAGCCGGTATAGCAACAACCGATAGAGTTTGAATTATGTTTATGAAAGTTTCCATAGAACACCTTTAGTTTTAGCTAAGAGCTCAGAGCATAGAGCTAAGAGTGGCGTGTTGATAGCGAAGAAGAAAAACCAATCACCATTTTACTGATTTCTTCAAGCTCATTAGTTATTATTATTTTTTGTGATTCTGTTATATATTTTCTGCGAGTTGCGATGAAAATCATATTAAAAGTCTCGAAAATTGAACGATGAGAATGGTTAAGATATTGCCTGAATTCTTTTTTTGAAGTACTTCCAGAACCTTCGGCGATATTATTGGAAATTGACAACGATGCGGCACGTAGTTGTTCAGCGAACCGATATTTATGGCGATCTTCAATACAATCTGCAATATCAAAGATTTCATCTATAATCTTTATCGACCGTTTCCAGACTTCTAGACCTTCAAATCTAAACATTTGCTCCTCCTTGGTTTTTTTTATATCCAAACACACCATCAATATTTTATGCTCTATGCTCACTGCTCTTCGCTCTATGCTCACTGCTCTCTGCTCTTCGCTCTACGCTCTCTGCTCTCAGCTCTCTGCTCTCTGCTCGGAGTCTATCCCGACATCGTCGGGACTCTCCGCTA
>JAHJRJ010000171.1 GCA_018830765.1 Bacteroidota bacterium
CGGCAATCGAGTGTCGGAAGTAAAATTTAAAAAATATTGAGTCGCCGATGGTCGTAAATATTTACCGACCGGAACACCTCTCGATGCTTCCTCAAAGGCTGTTTGGTTTCGAATAAGCTGAAAATTTAACGACCAAAAATTTCTCAACAAAAACCACGATCCGGCAGCGAAATATTTTACCGTGCTGATCCCTTCAAAACTCCAACGATAATTAGTATGGAATAAAACCATATACCTGTAAAATACTGAAGATGCCTGATCCTCTTTATAAATGACTTGAGTTACTCCACCATGTTCGCGGGGTTGATTAAATAAGCCTAACTCGCTAATATTAAAATTTTTGGATGCATAATCGTAACTCGTATTGAATAAGAAGTAGTCTCCTGCAATTTTACCGAAGAATAATCTGCCTGAGTTTCCATAAAGTTTATGAATAGGCCCATCTAACGAACCTTTCTCGGAATATTTTGAACTCGCAAAGTAACCATCTACGGTAAAAGTATTATCTAAAAATCTTAAGTTCCAATCTAAACCGGAAGCTATACTCGGTGAATTTTTATTTACAAACGCTCCCGTGGTCATTAAGCCAATAGATGAGTTACCAAAGACCTCTTGTTTTAGACGTATTACATTATAAGTTGCTACCGGTTCGACAACTTTTGTTTTTCTTACACCGGAGATATCGTCATAAATAGCTTTTTCTGTTTCTGTTACTGTTGATAAAGCTCCAACGGTTAAGCCCCCTTCTCTTCTTCCCGATAATTTGACAGCTCCGAGAATAGTTGTATTTTTGGGCATTTTATTAATCTTAAATGCATCTTCAATGTATGAATATCTCGGTTGTCTTCCGATTCTTCGAGAATAAAAAAGATTCAACTGCTTTTCATCAGATGCAACCCCAAAAGAAAATAAATGTGCGCCTTCTAGGAAGAAGGGACGCTTCTCTGGATACCCGGTTTCAAAAACTGTTAGATTTATTACTTCCTTATCAACCTCAACTTGTCCGAAATCAGGGTTTATGGCGGCGTCGAGTGTGAAATTGCTTGTTATACCGTATTTCACATCAAGTCCAACACCAGTCCCGAGTACTTTATTTTTCGTATAGGGTTTCTGATGATGTTCAAAATTTCCATTTGATACAGCATACGGTAAAAATGTAAGATTCATAGGGGGATTTATTCCAATTATTCCGGAAACATTACCTATTTTAGAAATCGTACCGACCTCGTTTCTGGGGATCATAACCCACTCATCAATTTCCTTCTTTCGAGCGATATATCTTCTGAAATTTATTCCCCATACATACTCTCCCTCTTGTTTTGTAAATCTCAATGCTGAATAAGGTATTTCAAATTCAGCCATCCACCCACCTTCGAAAATTTTCGCTGCGAAATCCCACACTGCATCCCACTGGATATCGTACAATGTTCCATCGCGATAAAGTATCCCATCCGATTGAACACCTGAAACCGTACCAGCAAAAACAAATCCCGTCTGTCCGTCGTTATACGAGTCGATAGTAATACTGAATCTATCGGCTTCGCTCGACCTGTCACGACGCGTTAATTGTTTACGAATGCCTTTAGGATTCGAATCGTAACATATAACACCAAAATATAGCCCTTCGTCATTGTATAAAACTCTTACTGAAGTTTTTTCGGTAGGTTCATTTCCCTCAATCGGGTCGTATTGGATGAAGTTCGAAACAGGAACGGCAAACTTCCAAACATCTTCATTAATAATTCCATCAATCATTGGTGGAATATTAGTTTTACTGGCTACAATATTTCTCGGACTACTCCCTGCATAGAGGTCAAGAAAAAATAGCATCGAACAAAAAACAAGAATAAATATTTTATAAATCACCATAGAATAACCGCCTCCATATTGAACTTCTATTTCATTTATATTTTAAGAAAGACTACTCGGTCCTATCAAGTCTGACTAAATTTACAAAAAAACAATATTAAAAACAACATTATTAAGAGATATTTCGTGATTATTTTTGACTCATAGGATACAATTAATCCCGAAAATTGCATTTAAGAAATCGCTTAAACATTCTATCCCTGTAAACTATTGCCATAGAACAGTTTCAGCACAGATTTTCTAATTGCATTGCATTAGAAAAAGTTCACCCCGAATTTTTCGGGGTAAAATATTCTTTCGCAGCAAACCATTCACTATTAACATATTAGTGGAATAAACAATTTTCTATTGCATTTTTCGGGATTAATCAGTTTTATCAAAAGTTTTAGCTAAAAAGTTAGTAATGCTACAGTTTCGATATGATAAGTTTGGGGGAACATATCTATCGGCTGTACTTTTTCTAACCGGTAACCTGATTCTATAAAACTCTTTACATCACGAGCTTGTGTTGCAGGGTTACAGCTAACATATACTATCCGTTTCGGCTGTAGTATGGCAATCTCTTTTATCACTTTAGGATGAATGCCGCTGCGTGGAGGGTCAATTATTACGACATCCGGTTTGGGATGCTCATTAAACCAATCTTTGTTCTTTGTGAGTCTATCCTTCAGATCTCCTAAAATGAAATCACAATTTTGGATATTATTTAGCTCGACATTTTTCCGGGCGTCTTGAATTGCGCTATCGACTGATTCAATTCCGATAACATTCGCCGCCATATCCGATACATAAATTGCTATCGTTCCTGTTCCGCTGTACAAGTCGTAAACATTTTCGGAACCTGTCAAGCAAGCATAATCTTTGACTATAGCATATAACCTGTCAGCTTGTCGTGTGTTTGTTTGAAAAAATGAATTTGCAGAAATTCTGAACCGGTAATTTCCCAAGCGTTCATAAATATAACCGGAACCGTGATAAATTTTTTCCGACTCACCGAATGCAACCATAGATTTACGACCAGTTATGTTGTTCACTATCGTAGAAATTTGAGGTACTTCCTTCTTTAATAATTCCGTTAAAGCGGTCATCGCATCATGCTCATCGTATGTTGTTACTAAATTCACCATTATCTCACCGGTGGTTTCGCTCGTTCGAATTACTAAATGCCGCATGTATCCTTCGTGAGTTTTTATTGAGTAAATGCTGAGGTTTTTCACCTTAGCGAACGCTCTAACAGTATTTAATATTTTATTGCTTGACTCCGATTGCAACCAGCATTCGTTTATATCCAACACTTTTTCGAAACGTTTCGGAACATGCAAGCCGAGTCCGAAACCAGCTTTCTCGTCGAAAGAAGAATCTCTCTCTTCCTCAAGCAACCATCGTTGACGTGAGAAAGTGAATTCCATCTTATTTCTATAAAAATATTGCCTCTCCGTACCAATCACTGGGAGGATATTCACATTCTTCATCCCACCTATCCGTTCAAACGAATCAACAACATTTTGACGCTTAAACTCTAATTGAGCTTCGTATGAAAGGTTTTGCCATTTGCATCCACCGCAAATACCAAAATATTTACATTTTGGGGTTACTCTAAGAGATGAGTTTTCGATTATCTCAATAGCTTCAACTTCAGCGTAAGATTTTTTAGATTTTTTTACAACACATCTTGCAGTATCGCCGGGGACGGCTCCTTCGACAAAATACACTTTACCTTCGTGCCGTGCAACATTTTTACCTTCGTATGCTGCCGATTCGATTTGTAAAATTATTTCCACTTTATTTTTCATAACACTCTTAAA
>JAHJRJ010000172.1 GCA_018830765.1 Bacteroidota bacterium
ATTATAAATTACTTCGATTTCTTTATCTACCTGAAAATTTGTAATAGTTTTATCTTTTAGAAATTTAGAAACAGCCGTAACCCCGTCGCTCTGCTCTATAATAAATTTCATCATGTGTAAAAAGCTCGGTTCGAGTCCGACCAAAGTAATGTCTGTTCCGTGCAGCGTGGTTATTATTTTGAGGTTATTCCCTAATATTTGTTTAGCTAAATATGCGCTTATTGCATGAGGTACTGCGTAGTGAACGTGCAGTATATCTAACTTTTCGAATTTCGCCACCTCGACCATCTTGCTGGCTAATGCCGGTGTGTACAGCGGAAACTCAAACAGAGGATAACTCGTCATCTCTACCTCGTGATAAACTATGTTATCTAAAAATTCGTCTAATCTCATCGGCATTGCATAGCTTATGAAGTGAACTTTATGCCCGCGCACTGCCAAAGCTTTTCCTAACTCGGTAGCGACTACTCCGCTGCCGCCGTAAGTTGGATAGCATGTAATTCCGATATTCATACTTTCTCTCTTATTGTGCTACTTACAGAGTTCGAAAATCCGGTGAACTCCGTGTAATTTTATTTCACGAAGAAACACGAAGAAGTCGCGAAGGAACGCGAAGAAGAATCTTTGTTTCTAGACACCGGCTACGCTGTGGAACTTAAAGTAACTAGAAAAAGAAAAACATACAAGTTTTTATTAGTGTGTTGATAATCTCAAAAATTCTTGTTATTTTTATTCAAAATTTTAATCCGCCTTCTCCCGACAAGTCGGGATTCGGCGGATGAGAAAGAAAAACTAAAAATTATTAACTAGATACCTTGCTGCTCGCGGCGGGGTAGTTCATTTTAAAAATTGGAGTTAGAAGTGCAAGAAAATTCAGCCGAAGGATCAGGGCAACTGATGATCCGCCGCCGTAAAGAGCTTCAAGAACTAATCAAACGCGGTATCAATCCATATCCCTATAAATTCGACCGCACAGATTTTTCCAAAGATATAGTCGAAAAGTTCAAAGACGATGACCCGCAGAAAACCGTCGCAATCGCAGGTAGAATAATGTCTATCAGAAGGATGGGGAAAGCATCGTTTTGCCACATTCAAGATTCGGCAGGAAAGATACAAGTTTATTTGAAGAAAGATGACTTGGGCGAACTTTATGAAACTTTCAGATTAATGGATATCGGCGACATCGTAGGCGTGAGCGGATACGTATTCAGAACAAAAATGGGTGAAGTGTCCATCCACGCACAAACGTTGGAGCTGCTCTCAAAATCTTTGCGTCCGCTTCCTATTGTAAAAGAAAAAGTTGACGAAAACGGGAATAAGGTTACATACGACCCGTTCTCAGATAAAGAGTTGAGATACCGCCAACGTTATGTTGACCTAATCGTGAACGCGCAAGTGCGTGATGTTTTTGTGAAGCGCGCCAAGATAATAAACGCAATACGCGATTTCTTTAACGAGCACGGTTATTTAGAAGTAGAAACTCCGATCCTGCAACCTTTATACGGCGGTGCGTTTGCTCGTCCATTCGTTACGCACCACAATGCGCTCGACATTGATTTGTATTTGAGAATCGCAGATGAGCTATACTTGAAAAGGTTGATTGTTGGCGGCTTTGATGGTGTTTATGAGTTTGCAAAAGATTTCCGCAACGAAGGTATGGATCGCACACATAACCCTGAGTTCACGATGCTCGAGTTGTATGTAGCTTACAAAGATTACATTTGGATGATGGAGCTCGTTGAGCAGTTGATTAGCAAAATTACATTAAGTGTACACGGAACTATGAAAGTAAAAGTCGGCGACAACGAAATTGATTTCACACCGCCATGGAACCGGATTACGATGTTTGACGCGATAAAGCAATATACCGAAAAAGATGTCAGCGGTTTATCCGAAGCCGAGCTTCATAAAATTGCAAAAGAATTACGCGTGGACGTTGACCCGGACGCAAACGAAGGAAAAGTAATTGATGCGATTTTTGGTGAATACGTTGAACCGAAATTAATTCAACCAACCTTCATAACAGATTATCCTTTACAGATGTCGCCGCTTGCGAAAAAACACCGCACTCAAGTCGATGTCGTCGAACGTTTTGAAGCTATAGTGAATGGCAGTGAGTTGTGCAATGCGTTTTCTGAATTGAACGACCCGATTGACCAACGCAGTCGTTTTGAAGAACAAGCAAAGCTCAAAGCAAAGGGCGACGAAGAGGCAAATATTTTAGACGAAGATTTTCTACGAGCGCTCGAACACGGCATGCCTCCAACGGCAGGTTTGGGAATCGGCATCGACCGTCTTACAATGTTAATGACAAATCAAGATTCAATTCGTGATGTAATATTTTTTCCACAAATGAAACCGGAGTAATGAACTCTATTTCCTTTATCTTTGCAGTCCATAACCATCAACCTATCGGTAACTTTGATTTCGTATTCGAAGAGGTTTATCAAAAATCTTATAAACCTTTCCTCGATGTTGTGGAAGAATTTCCTGATGTAAAAGTTACACAACATTACACTGGGATTTTAATCGATTGGCTGAAGAGCCATCATCCCGAATTCATTTTAAGGTTGAAAAAGTTAGTCAACAACGGACAAGTTGAACTTCTGACGGGCGCTTATTATGAGGCGATACTTCCCGTTATTCCGCCCCACGACCGTGTATCGCAAATAGAAAAATTAACTAAAAATATCATTGATGTTTTTGATTACACTCCCAAAGGTATGTGGCTTGCGGAGAGAGTTTGGGAACAACCAGTGGTTAAAGAGATTGTGCAGGCGGGTGTCCAATTTTTACCGATTGACGAAGCCCATTTTAAATATGCAGGAGTTCGGGAAGAAGGGCTGTATGGCTACTATACTACAGAAGAAGAGGGTTATGTTTTAAAAATTTTTCCCGGAAGTAAGAAGTTGAGATACACCATACCTTTTGCACCTGTCGAAGAAACGATTGGATGGTTAAACTCTAAAGCAACTGAAATGGGAAATCGGATTGCCGTGTTTGCAGACGACGGCGAGAAATTAGGCGCTTGGCCACAAACGTATGAACACGTCTATACAAATGGCTGGTTGAGAAATTTTTTTCAAGCCCTAACCGAAAATTCTAGATGGATAAGGTCAATCCATTTTTCTGATGCAATAAAAGATATTAAACCGGTCGGTAGAGTTTATCTTCCGACTGCGTCGTATCCGGAAATGCTCACTTGGGCTTTACCGGTAGATTCAGTTTTAGAGTTCGAAGAATTTGAGAATATTTTAAAATCACATCAACTCGATAAGTTCGATACTTTTGTTAGAGGCGGATATTGGCGAAACTTCCTTGCAAAATATCCCGAGGCAAATTGGTTGCACAAAAAAATGCTTCGTGTATCAAACAAAATCCGGGCAATCGAACAAAATGGCGTGGATGTCTTCGAAGCAAAAAATCATCTAATGGCTGGCCAATGTAACGATGCTTATTGGCACGGCGTTTTCGGAGGACTCTATCTCCCAAATCTACGCTATCCGGTATATAATAATTTAATCAAAGCTGAATGCTTGATCGACAAATCCAAACCGAACCTCAAAATAACCGATTTCGACTGTGACGGTAAGAACGAAATCTTGTACGAGTCACCGCTGATTAACATTTACATCAAGCCGGAGGCAGGTGGCGCAATTCGTGAAATTGATTTTAAGGAGAAAGCAGTAAATCTAATTGACATTGTCAGTCGTAGAGAGGAAGCATCCCATAAGAAATTATCGTCAACTAAAGAAGAATACCTTCAATCATTTTTAGTTTACGATAGATATCAACGAGCTTGTTTGGTCGACCATTTCTTCGGCGGAGATGTTACAGTCGAAAAGTTTTTAGTAAATGATTACGAAGAATTGGGCGACTTCGTAAATCAAAATTATCAATATAATATTAAGCAATCCGGCAAAAAAACATCTATAAAACTCGAAAGAGTCGGGAGCGTGAAAGAAGGCGATTCACGTAAAAATATCAAAATAGTAAAAAATATCTCGCTGAAAAATACAAATAGTGATATCCAAATAGATTATCAGATTAAGAACCTCGAACAAGCGCCCGTAAAATTGCGTTTCGGAGTAGAGTTTAATTTCGGATTGATGGCGGGAGATGCCGACGATAGATATTATAAAGTGGAAGGTGTTTCTTTACGGGATAAACGCTTGAAGAGTGTCGGCTGTGTTCCGGACATCAAAAACATCTCGCTGATAGACGAATGGCAAGGACTAGAAATCGGAATCGAAACCACAATTCAAGCAGATTTTTGGAGATGCCCGATTGAAACAGTATCACGTTCCGAAGCAGGTATAGAGAAGTTATACCAAAGTTCGACGGTAATGCCTGTTTGGAATTTGGGAATCACCGGCGAGTGGCAAGCAACAATTTTTTTAAAGATACGGTCGTTGTGAATCATAAAAATAAACTTAGCATAATAATCCCTACACTTCAGGAAGGTAAGCTTTTGGAAAGAGTGCTTTCTCAATTTGAGAAAGAGTTTAGAAAAGAACATAACATCGAGTTGATAGTTAGTGACGGCGGTTCGACTGATGCTACACTGGAATTCGCCCGTAACGGTGCGGACGTTGTAATCGAGAAATCCGGTAATTATAAACAAAATATTTCAATCGGAAGAAATATCGGAGCGAAAGCAGCCACTGGTGAAATTCTGATGTTCATAAACGCCGATACGTACATTGCAGATATCGAAAATTTTATCGCTACAATCCGGATTGCCATAAACCAACCCGGAGTAGCGGGCATAACCTGTCCTGTGTTAGTCTATCCCGAAGAAGAAAGTTTTGCCGATAAATTTTTCCACTCTTTTCTAAATATATATTTTTATACTTTAAATATACTCAGACTCGGTATGGGACGCGGTGAGTGCCAGGTCATAAAAGCCGAACTTTTTAAAAAGTTGGATGGGTATAACGAAAAAATCGCTGCCGGAGAAGACTTCGACTTGTTCAAACGGCTTAGGAGGTATGGGAAAATAGCTTTTTTGTGGAATCTGAATGTCTTCGAGTCACCCCGGAGATATAGGAAAAGCGGATACTTACGTGTTATATTTTTATGGCTCTTGAATGCAATAGCTGTGTTAATTATCAAACGTTCCATACTAAATGAGTGGAAACCGATTAGATAAACATTTGACTTTCTATAGAATTTTAAATATACTTTCAATGTGGAATCAATTTTTAAAGGAATATTTATGATAAAGCGTTTTTCAATGGCAACGGTAGTTATCTTAATTGCTGTGGCAATCTTTTTTGGAACTCAAATAGACAATGTCTTTTCGGGCGATAATATATATTTTCAGTTAAATAAGTTTAAGGATGTACTGAGTCTCACCGAAAAATACTATGTTGACGATGTAGATACAAAGCTATTAGTCGAAGGTGCTGTTTCGGGCTTGTTATCGAAGCTCGACCCTCATTCTGTTTACATTCCCGCCTCACAATTAAAAAGGGTTGAGGAAGAATTTAAAGGCAGCTTCGAAGGTATAGGTATCGAATTCGACGTATTGAATGATACATTGATTGTAGTTTCTCCAATCGTCGGCGGTCCCAGCGAAGCTCTGGGTATATTAGCGGGTGATAAAATTTTAAAGATTGACGATTCGTCGGCAGTCGGAATTAAGCGAGAAGATGTACCTAAAAAATTACGCGGTCCCAAAGGAACAAGAGTAAAGGTTACAATTCTAAGAACAGGAATGAAAGAATTGATTGATTTCGACATTACCCGCGACAAAATACCTATCTACAGCGTCGATGTATCGTATATGGTTGATAACGAGGTCGGGTATATCAGCGTTAACAGATTTTCCGCTACGACAAGAGATGAGTTTGTCGAAGCACTAATGAAATTGAAGAATAAAGGGATGAAAAAATTAGTGCTCGACCTTCGAAACAACCCTGGCGGGTATTTAGAACAAGCTTTTCGTATGGCGGATGAGCTGCTGCCACCGGGGAAGAAAATAGTTTATACGAAGGCGAGAAGAAGCGAATTCAATGAAGAATATGTTTCGAGCGGAGTGTCGAAGTTTCAAAATATACCGCTCATTATTCTCATCAATCACGGTTCTGCATCGGCGAGTGAAATTGTATCGGGTGCGGTTCAGGATTGGGATCGCGGATTAGTTATAGGCGAAACTTCATTCGGCAAAGGACTCGTTCAGCGTCAGTTCGATCTGACCGATAGCTCGGCATTTCGATTGACAATCGCCAGATACTATACACCGTTGGGTAGATTAATTCAAAAGCCGTTCGGAAAAAATATCTCCGAATACCGCCAGCCGATAGCCGATGGTGAAGAAGAAGAGGTTGACAATATCGATCATAAAGTTGAAAGCGATACATCTAAACCGAGATATAAAACCCCTTCGGGTCGAACGGTTTATGGCGGTGGTGGTATTACGCCGGACTATATAATTAAATCAGGGCGCATCACAAATTACACCGCTCAGTTACGTGGTAGGGCGATAATTTTAGAATTTACTAACAAGTATTTTGAGCGGAACGGTAAAGAATTCCGAAAATCATACGAGCAAGATTTTATTAAATTCCTTAATCAATTTGAGATTACAGAAACAATGTTAGATGAATTAGTCAATTTAGCGAAGAATAAAAACATCGAGTTCAACGAGGAACAGTACAATAAAGATATACGATTCATTAAAACACTTTTAAAAACTCAAATTGCTCGTACAGTTTGGGGGAATGAAGGGGCTTACACGGTTTTCAATCGAGATGACGAACAATTTAAAAAAGCTATTTCCCTTTTCCCTGAGGCAGAAAAGATTGCGGGATTACGTTAATAAAAAATATTTTAAGAAGTTTTTAGGTCTTATTATATTTTTGTTATTTTTTTCTTTTTACACATATCCTTATCAAATTAAGGATACTACTTCAAATAGACCTAACGCGAATAATTTTGAGCTTGAAGTCGGCGAAGAGTTAGTTTATAATGTCAGTTACGTTTTCATCAACCTTGGACAAATTCGTTTGAAAGTTCTTGACAAGATTACGACCGAAGAAAAAGTAACGTATAAAACAATCGCTTATAAGGATAGTTACAGAGGAATTCCGTTCATTGACCTACACGAGATATACGAGAGCACGTTGAATCAAAATATATTTTCTTACAAATTTCGAGCAAGGTCAAAAACACGCAGCGGCACTCAATATGTGATTTACGATTTCGATTACCCGAATCGGAAAGCTTATTTCGAACACGGGAAATTGGATAGTGTTAAAATAATTGAAAAATATGATACGCTTAACTTAAAAGGTTATTGTCAAGATGGTCTTTCTTTGTTTTATTTTTCCCGACAAAATTTATACAGCGGCGGCTCAGTCAATATTCCGACCGTTGTAAACGAAAAATTATCGAACACTACGATTAATTTTTATAATAAGAGAACCTCCGTTAACATCGATGCAATAAAATATCCGGTAGATGTCATAGAATTCGATGGAAGGGCCGATTTTGAAGGCATATATGGCTTCAAAGGAATATTCGAAGGCTGGTTTAGTAATGACGAAGCCCGCATTCCGATACTCGCTAAGATGGAAGTCATAATCGGGAAAGTTCGGATTGAGTTGATGAGTTGGAAGAAGAAAAACTGGATACCGCCAAGAGCTAAAGCACAAAATTAAAATTCTATGATTTATACTTATAACAGTAGAAAACCAAAAATAACGATGCCTGCTTTTATAGCTGAAAGCGCTGAAATAATCGGTGATATTCAAATTGACGAAGATGCGAGTGTTTGGTTCAACACTGTAATACGCGGCGATGTGAATTCTATTAAAATTGGCAAAAAGACTAACATACAAGATGGCTGCGTTATTCACGTGTCAGAACAATTTCCGACAATTATTGGTGAAGGCGTTACTGTCGGTCACGGCGTAATTATACACGCAGCCACTGTTAACGATTATTGTTTAATCGGAATGGGTTCGAGAATTCTTGACGGTGCAGAAATCGGTAAATATTCGTTGGTTGC
>JAHJRJ010000173.1 GCA_018830765.1 Bacteroidota bacterium
CAAATCCTGTTTCGGAATTAACACTTGACCAGGTAAAAAGAATTTATCAAGGTAAAATAACCAACTGGAAAGATGTCGGCGGCACTGATTTGAAGATAATACTTTACAGTCGCGAGAATAATTCCGGGACTTATGTTTATTTCAAGGACCATATACTTGAGGGCGAAGATTTTTCGCCGAGTGCGCAGAATATGCCCGGAACTGCAGCAGTGGTTAATGCTGTCTCTAAAGATAAAAACAGTATCGGATACGGCGGTGGAGCTTACGGCAAGGGTATTAAATTTATAAAAATTAAGAAGGATGAAAAATCTCCTGCCTATGAGCCGATCGCTGAAAATATCAAAAGCGGAAATTATCCTATCTCTCGATATCTTTATATGTATCTGCGCAGCAAACCGACAGGCGCTATGAAAAATTTTATTGATTGGATATTGAGCAAAGAAGGACAAGAGATTGTAACAAAGGTTGGGTATTTTCCGGTGAAGTGAGTAATTTTGTATATATCTCAATGAACTCAACCCCCTAAATCCCCCTTCCCCGCCTGTCGGCGGACAGGTCTTGTTAAAAGAAGGGGGACTTTGTTTAAACTTGGTTAGGTCTACGACTCAACGGAGTCGTACCTACGGTATCGTAGATAGACTCGTTGAGGGGATGAGTTCGGTGTAAGTAAAACCGCAGTGAACGCGGAAACTCAGAGGTATTGTAAATCAACTACATAACGGCTTTAAGAATATTTTTAGACCCTGGTTAATCGAAATGGCCCGTTCCACAAAAATGGCACGAGGTCTCGACTGAAAGTCAGACATTTCGACTTACAATCTTAACAATTCCTTAACATTGGGGTAACGCTAAGTTAACTATCATTTCCTATCTTTGTGTCAAATTGTGACGCAATGGATGAATAAATTTTCCAGAAATATAGATCAATTAAAGAAAAAATTCAGGCTTTCTGAATTTCTTGCCGAAAGCATTATCAAATCCGTTGCATTCGTCTCTTTTGCCGTTATCATTTTAATTTTTGTTTTTGTATTCCGCGAAGCAATTCCGATTTTCTACTCACCTGAAGAAAAAGTGATCGATACTGAACAAGAATTCATTCAAGAAACCTACGGTGAGGACGAATCAACTCTATTATTAATTGAAAAAGAAAACAAAAAGTCGCTGGAAGAAACAGATTACGAAGGCGAGGTGACATTTAAAAATTTAGCAGGTAAAGAGTGGCAGCCGGTTTCTCGAAATCCGAAATACGGCATTCTTCCTCTAATTGTCGGAACATTTAAAGTAACAATGATCTCTGTCTTAATCGCTGCGCCGATTTCCATACTCGCTGCTCTATTCACCGCAGTATTTGCAACAAAACGGTTAAAAGAAGTTCTGAAACCGGCAATGGAAGTTCTCTCAGGTTTCCCGTCTGTTGTAATCGGGTTTTTTGCTTTAGTGGCAGTTGCAACATTTCTGCAAAATATATTCGGTTACGATTTCCGGCTAAACGCATTTGTGGGCGGAGTGGCGCTCTCGCTTGCTGTAATACCGATCATTTATACAGTTACCGATGATGCGCTTATATCCGTCCCGAAGTTTATGACCGAGGCGAGCTTGGCTTTAGGCGCTACGAAATGGCAAACCGCGTTGTTCGTGGTTTTACCTGCGGCAACGCCTGGCGTTTTTGCTGCGATATTATTGGGGGTAGGCAGAGCATTTGGCGAAACTATGATTGTTCTGATGGCGACAGGCAATGCATCGCTGATGTCGTTGGATATTTTTGAACCCGTTCGAACGCTGTCGGCAACAATCGGTGCGGAGATGGCTGAAGTTGTTTTCGGCGACACACATTACAACGTTCTGTTCCTAATCGGGTCGATACTATTTATCTTTACGTTTGCGTTAAATGCGGTTGCCGAATTTTATGTGCGCCAAAAACTCTTAAAAAGATTCAGAGGTGAGTCGTGAGGAAGAAAATTATCGGAGGTTCGGTTATTTTTGTCTCGGCTTCGGCTGCCTTTGTAATCGTATTTATTGTAATATTTATGTTAGGCGCTTTATTTATAGGCGGAAGCGAGAAACTAACTTGGGAGTTTTTAACCACTGCGCCATCGGATGGAATGATGAGTGGCGGTATTTTCCCGGCAATAATCGGAACGGTTCTGCTTGTGCTTGTTATGTCTATCCTCGGTGTTCCTGTCGGTACACTCACCGCAATCTACTTAAGCGAGTATGCGAACAAGCGATTTTTTTTTACGCGGATGATACAATTCGCAGTGAACACACTTGCGGGCGTTCCGTCGATAGTCTTCGGACTTTTCGGACTCGGTTTCTTTGTCCAATTTGTTGGTGGTGGAATGGATAAATTATTAACCGGCGGTCTCGAGCTGAAGTGGGCGCAACCAAACCTGCTGTGGGCGAGCTTTACTATGGCTTTCCTAACTTTACCTGTTGTGATTGTTTCTGTAGTGGAAGCATTAAGAGCCGTTCCGAACGAGCTTCGTGAAGCGAGTCTTTCGCTCGGTGCGACTAAATGGCAAACGATAAGGAAAGTAGTGCTACCGAATTCATACACCGGTATTCTGACAGGCGCAATTTTAGCAGTCGGACGCGGCGCTGGGGAAGTCGCGCCAATTCTATTTACTGGTGTCGCATATTTTCTTCCCCATTTGCCGCAGTCGCTTTCCGACCAGTTTATGCATCTCGGTTACCACGTTTATGTTATGGCTACACAATCGCCGGATGTGGAAGCTACACTCGGACTTCAGTATGCAACGGCTTTCGTGTTATTAGTGTTGACATTCACTTTAAATTTATCAGCAATAATTTTAAGATACAGAATCAGGTCAAAAATTATCCGTTAAAAATGATACATAATTCTATTAAAATACAAACAAAAAATTTAAGCTTATTTTACGGCACGAAGCAAGCTTTAAACAACATCACTTTAGATATTCCAACTAATCGTGTAACTGCCTTGATAGGTCCATCGGGCTGCGGAAAATCAACTTTCATCCGGTCGCTCAACAGGATGAACGATTTGATAGAGAACGTTTCGATAAACGGAGAAGTTTTTATCGACGCTGTTAATATCTACGAAGAAAACATAGACGTGGTAGAGCTTAGGAAAAAAGTCGGTATGATTTTTCAAAAGTCGAATCCATTCCCTAAATCCATCTACGAGAATGTAGCTTATGGACCAAAGATAAACGGTATAGGAAAAAAGAGTGTATTGGACGAAATCGTTGAGCGCAGTCTAATGCGAGCCGCGCTCTGGGATGAAGTCAAAGATGAATTGAATAAGAGTGGTTTGGCGCTTTCGGGCGGTCAGCAGCAGAGGTTGTGCATCGCGAGGGCGTTGGCAGTTGACCCTGAAATTTTATTAATGGACGAGCCAGCGAGCGCTTTAGACCCGCTTTCGACTGCAAAAATCGAAGAATTGATGTATGAATTAAAAGAAAATTACACTATTGTCATCGTAACTCACAATATGCAGCAGGCAGCACGTGTCAGCGATTTTACTGCGTTTTTTTATCTTGGCGAAGTTATCGAGTATGATGAAACTAAAAAATTATTTACGATCCCGGCGAAAAAACAAACCGAGGACTACGTAACCGGAAGATTCGGTTAAAAAATAGTTGTATATTAAATATACTTCAACTAATAAGAAAAGTAATGATATGAAACGTTATTTTGAGAGAGTACTGGACGGTTTGAAAACAAGCTTGATTAAAATGGCAAGTTTGGTAGAAGAATCGATCAGATACTCAATTGAATCTTTGATAAAGCGGGATAAAAATTTGGCGCAAAAAGTATTGGAAAACGAAGACCGGGTAAACGCGCTCGAGATAGAAATTGATAATGCCATAAACGACTTGCTTGCTCTACAGCAACCGGTTGCTGTGGATTTGAGGTTGATACTCGCCGCATTAAAAATTAATAACGACCTTGAAAGAATAGGCGACCACGCTGTAAACATTGTACAGTCTGCATTAAAGCTGATGGATATGCCCGAAGTAAAACCATTAGTAGATATTCCGAAGATGGCTGAGTTATCGCAAAAGATGCTTCACGACGCCCTCGATAGTTTTATACTGAGTGATACATCATTAGTAAAAACAGTAATCGAATCAGACGCAATCGTTGACGAGTTGAATCAGCGTGTTGCCAATGACTTGAAAGAAGTTATCCGGCAGGATATCTCGAAATTAGACGGAGGATTCGAGCTTTTACGGATCAGTAGGAACTTGGAACGTGTTGCCGACCTCGCCACTAATATAGCGGAGGACGTTGTTTTTCTGACACAAGCTCGCATTATCAAACATCACGCTGATGAGTTACAATAAATGCCAATCCTGACTAGTCGGGACAAAAACCCAAAATTTTGATTTTTTTCTGGTATTTTGAATTTAGAATATTATGGTGATCCTCGAACTCATCCCCTGACTAGTGCCATTTCCAAAAAATAGAGTTGTATTTGGGAAAAAACTGAAACGCCCGCCTTCAGGCGAGGTCTCAAGGTTGACTAAAAAGTAAAGAAATAGATTGTAGCACGAAATTTATTTCGTCAAAATGAATGAAATAAGCGAACTAAAGTTCGTGCTACATCATAAAATCGGATTTTTTAGTCACCCCTCGGACAGAGGCGTGGCGCCATGGCGCCATTCGCCAAGCAACGCAGAGTATTTTTGGACAAGCTTTTTACTCCGCGATGCTCTGCGTTCGGAGTTTATCCCGCCTTCTTTTGGCGGGAAGTCTCCGCGTTGAAACACAATAACTGGAATTTGCTCTCTCCTCAAACTATTTCACGGAAAAGCAGCTCGATACTGTTAAATACAATCATTTTATTCCGCGTTTGTTCGGTAAGCATACAGTGATTTTGATTATTTAATCACTTCTTTGTATATTTAGCGTGAGAAAAATCAATTTTAATTTTTCTCTTTTCATTTGGAATTATATTGCGCCAGTAGTTCCAATCTGACATAACTTAATAAACGAAGTGCGATTAAGTTATCAGTCAGATTCAGAATCCCGCTGAATCCGCCGAAGGCGGAGAAAGCGGGACTCAATAAAAACATAATCGCGCCAGTAGCTCAACTGGATAGAGCATCAGCCTACGGAGCTGAGGGTTAGGGGTTCAAATCCCTTCTGGCGTACTATTAAACTACTTCAAATAAATTGATACCTAAAACCGAAGATATTAAAAGGAACGTTCTTGTTGTTGATGACGAGGATACTTTACGGCTCCTATTATCAACTTGTTTAGAGGATTCAGGTTTTAATACTGCTTCTGCCGAGAACGGTGTACAATGCTTAAAGTTGCTACAATCCTACGTCCCAGATCTAATATTGTTAGACGTTCATATGCCTGTGATGAACGGATTTGAGACAGCTGCCGAAATCCGAAAGGTCAAAGCGCATGTAAAAACCCCGATCGTTTTCCTGACGGGTGCCTCAACACCCGAAGCTCTCAAAAGAGGATTTGAATCGGGTGGCGACGAGTATCTGTATAAGCCGATAAACACAGATGAGCTTTTAATTCGTATAAGGGCGCTTCTGCGTATGCGTGATGCCGAGGCGGAAGTAGAAAAAATAACACGTAACTTTCAATATTTACTTGTTCAGGATTTTTTAAACTATTCTACAGCAGTTAAGATTCCGCTAACCCTTTTAGCCCAAGAATTTGCTGGCTCACTCAACGAACAACAAAAAGAAATTATCACTATCGCTACAACGGCTTTAGACGAACACATTCAGTTATTGCAGGAATCAGCACAAGTAGCTCTGTTCGACCCGAAAAATATTTTACTCACTAAAGTCAAATCGGACATTAAAGAAATATTCGAACATAGCTTGTCGAAATTAGAGTCGTTGATTAATCAAAAGAAAATAAGAATCGAAAAAGAATACAAGAACAACGACCTAAAGGCTTATGTGGATGCGGACCATATAGCGCAAGCTTTTCAATTTTTAATAAGTCAGGCTGTAAACCTTACTCCAGAAAATGGCAGAATAGACGTTACGTTTGAATTTAGCCGAAACAATGATCAAAAGCAACTCAAGTTTGTAGTGCGTGACGGGGGGGCGTTTATTGAAACAAGCGAACTTGAATTAATGGTGGACAGGTTCGAGCAAGCCCGCCTTAATAAAGTAGTGATGGTAAAGAATTTATCGCTGACGTTGTGTAAAATGATTATCGAAGCTCACGAAGGGAAATTTTGGGCTGAGAATTCCGATACCGGCGGAAATTACTATATCGGTATAATTCCGATATCTGAATAAATTTTATAAAAGGAGATATTTGATGATAAATGATCAATACGCTTCAACTTGTGTTCTCATCGTAGACGACTCGGAATACATTAGAACTATTATGACTACACTGTTTAAGAAGGCAGGCATTACGAAAATACACATTGCTGCTGACGGGGGTGTAGCTATCGACAAATATAAAGAAGTAAAACCCGACATTATAATTTTAGACGTGATGCTTCCGAAAAAAAGCGGAATGGAGGTGTTGAAAGAAATCAGGTTTACCGATACAGAAACTAAAGTAATTATGATTTCTTCTTTAGCAACTCAAGAATTTATCAAGGAAGCAAAAGAAGCCGGAGCTAATTATTATTTTGTAAAACCCTACGATAATCAGGTCTTTATGAAAGTAGTGAGGGAATTACTCAACCAGCAAAAACATTGACACTATTAACGGAAGGAGAAATAACATCATGATCTGCACTGCGTGTCATACTGAAAACAGTGAACATCGTTTATTTTGTACCCAATGCGGGAAGAAGTTGACATCAAAACGGCATCAATGCGGTTTTATCAATGCTGATAATGACCTCTATTGTGGAGGTTGCGGCATTCCGTTGATGTCCGAAGAAAATTTGGACGAAGAAGCTATAGTGTGGGGAGAAAAAATTACAGAGAATGACTTAAATGAAATACTGAATGAAGAAAATATGTCTTCGGTTCAAAAGAGCACTCCACTTTCACAAGTCGAGATAGATTTACTATTTAAAAATCAATAAAAAGGTAAACGGCGATGATTTACGACGAAGATATTATATTGGCAAAAAATTTATTAGCGCTGAATATAATAGATAATAATAAATACGATAAGTTAACTGCGTATCTAAAGGAAAACCAAACTCAGGGGTGCACAGAGTATTTAACGGATGGAATCGGTGTCGATGAAAGATTAGTTCAACAAAGTATAGCAACAACTTTTGACGTTCCAGAGATAAAATTAAACGAAGGCGATATCATTATTAAGACTCCCGTATTATCGTATTCTACTTGCTCGAAGTATAAAATTATTCCTGTATCACTTGTCGGAGTCGAATTAACCGTTGCTTTTGTTGATCCTCCATACAAGCACGTTATCGAAATTTTGAAGTTAGAGTCGAAGCGAATAATCACTCCCATTATAATAAGTTTATCAAACTATCGTAATCTTACTAAAGTCTCAAAAGCAAAGACGGAAGAGAGTAAGCCAATAACGAGCAGATTTAATATCGACCAGTATGACGTCCAGTTAATCGGTATAGAAAAAGTTCTCGATGCACAGAAGATAGGCAAGCTTCCTCCTTACGACGTGCTGCTTGAAGAAGTTTTTATTCGCGCAATCAGAATTAACGCTCACGATATACACTTTGAACCTTCGGATACAGAGTTGCGGGTCAGAGTGGATAAAGACGGAATAATGCGGCGGTTGATTTCTTTTCCACGCGAATTCGGAGATAATTTCGGAAACGTATTGAAAACCAAAGCAGGTCTGAATGCTTTCGAAAAAAAGAAGCCACAGGAAGGTGGATACACAGCTTCTTTCGGACAGCAGTTAGTTGACGTTCGCGTTAGCACGCTACCGACGATTTTCGGAGAGAGAATTGCTGTGCGGTTGTTTATTAAGCAAGGAAAGATCAGACCTATTGACGACCTTGGTTTTTCAGAAAGAAATCTGAAAAAATTTCTCTATTTGCTTAACAAACCTTCGGGTTTAATTATTGTAGCCGGACCTTCAGCAAGCGGAAAGAGTACTACGATTTACGCGGCAGTCAACGAATTAAACATGCCGGAAAAAAATATATTAACTGTTGAAGAATCAATCGAATATAAACTCGATTTTGCCGGACAGGTACAGGCAGGTTCCGATAAATCATTCAATTTTGCAGACGCATTAAGAGCAATATTAAGACATAAACCCAATGTGATTTTGGTTGGGGAAATTCGTGATGCCGAGACGGGCATTGTTGCTGCAGAAGCCGCTTTGATTGGAAATTTAGTTCTTACGACCATGTTGTCCAGTGATGCTATAGGCACCATTCCCCGGCTTCTTCAATTAGGTATTCCCCCGCATTGGCTTGCTCCTACTCTATCGGGTATTGTCTATCAACAACTCCTCCGGACTATTTGCCCAAACTGTAAGGTTCCTTACACTCCATCGAAAGATGAAATATTTCATCTCGGACTCAATACGAATAAGACTGATCTGGTGTTCTACCGCGGAGCGGGTTGTGAAACATGCGGCGGTACAGGGTATTTTGGTAGAGTTGCTGTACACGAAGTTTTAGTAATAGACGAACGCTTAAAAGATTTAATCTACCAACAAGCTTCTATTATTAAGTTGAGAGAAGCTGCGATTCACAGCGGGTTCAAATCAATTAAATATTCCGCCGTACGAAAAGTTATTTTAGGACAAACTTCAACTTCGGAAATTATCCGCGCTTTTGTATGATTGTAAAAATCTAATGCGCCTGTAGCTCAATTGGATAGAGCATCTGCCTTCGGAGCAGAGGGTTAGGGGTTCAAGTCCCTTCAGGCGTACAAGAATTTCAAATTTTCGACTCGACCTATAACTCTCAATTTCTAACTCATAACTTCATGCCTGAAATGTTAAACGAAAAAAAATATGAACGCTGGATGGAACTTGCATTCAAAGAAGCTCAGAAAGCTTACGACCGAAATGAAGTCCCTGTCGGCGCTGTAATCATTTTCAATGACAAAATTATAGGTAAAGGGTATAATCAAATAGAAGCTTTACAGGATCCAACGGCACATGCTGAGATGATAGCGATAACCGCTGCCGCTTCATTCTTAGGTTCACGCCGACTGGAAAATTGCGAGATGTATGTAACACTCGAACCGTGTCCGATGTGTGCAGGTGCAATCGTGTTGGCTCGCATCCCCCTTTTAATCTTCGGCGCCTACGATGATAAAGCCGGAGCCTGCACATCCTTGTACACAATAACCAACGACACAAGGTTAAACCATCGAGTACATACTGTCGGGGGCATACTGGATAATAAGTGCGGCAACCTGCTAAAAAGTTTTTTCCAGAAAAAGGCAAAAAGTTCATAGGTAGTTCTTTTATTAATTACAGCTGCACTCTCTTCAGAAAAATATAAACCCCGAATTATTCGGGGTAAACGAAATTCGTATGTTTGTTCCCGATAAAGATGCATTTGAAAAAATCATATCGCTCGGAATTGACCTCGAATGTGTAGAAGGTAAAATAGGCGATAATGTGGTGGCTTTTACAAAATTATGTTTACAATCAAACCACTAATCCTAACGGTGGTGGATTATGGCGGAAGAATAGGTAAAAGAATAAAAGCTTGGCTAAAATATCACACGTATTCTAACTTGCTTGTATTTCCCTACGGTGCTTTAGTG
>JAHJRJ010000174.1 GCA_018830765.1 Bacteroidota bacterium
TCTTGTTCACGGTGGTCCTCAGGGCGCATGGGAAAACGGCTGGCATTACCGCTGGAACCCACAACTTTGGGCGGCGCAAGGTTACGTCGTGATGGCGCCTAATCCGCGTGGTTCTACCGGCTTTGGACAAAAATTTGTTAACGATATAAGCCACGATTGGGGCGGTAAAGTCTTTATCGATTTGATGAATGGTGTTGACTACGCAGAAAAACTTCCCTACATCAATAAAGATAAAATGGCTGCTGCAGGCGCGTCTTACGGTGGATACATGATGAATTGGTTCGCAAACCATACGGGAAAATTTAAAACAATTATTACTCATGCAAGCATTTATAATTTTTATTCAATGTACGGGACGACTGAAGAGGTGTGGTTCAATGAGTGGGAACACGATGGTACACCTTGGGACAATCCAGAAGCTTACGATAAGTTTTCCCCGCATAAATACGCAAAAGATTTTCTAAAATATAAAACACCAATGTTAATAGTCCACAACGAGCTTGATTACCGTGTACCTGTTACAGAAGGCATGCAACTGTTCACAACACTGCAACGGATGGGAATCGAATCGAAGTTCTTGTACTTCCCTGACGAAGGCCACGGAGTTTTGAAGCCGCAGAACAGTGAACTGTGGCATAAGACGGTGTTTGAGTGGCTTAATAAGTATTTAAGTAAATAATCGGTGTAGCGATTGATATACATAAACGTTATAGCTTATGATCTACGTGAATTGGGATTTGATGTAAAAACACAGGTTCCGATACCGTTAGTGTACAAAGAAGTAAAATTGGATGCGGGCTTCAGATTAGATTTGTTAGTCGAAAATAAAGTTATCGTTGAAATAAAATCTATTGAAGCACTTGTCCCAGTTCATTTTGCTCAGACCCTTACGTATCTGAAACTTAGTAATTTGAAGTTGGCATTATTAATCAATTTTAAATAAACTTTAGTTACATTGCGTTCTTCGCGTATATTTACTTCGCGCCCTTTGCGTGAAATTTAATAAAAAATGTTTTTTAAAAAAATTTGGAAAAATATATGAATAGAAAATCTCTATTAGTAGTTTGCCTAATTCTTCTTATCGCGTCAACTTCTTTCTCTCAAGAGAAACGCAACTTTACAATCGAGGAGCTTTTTAAATATACGCGTGTCAGCGACCCGCAAATCTCACCCGACAGTAAATGGATTGCTTATGTTGTAAACATAATTGACAAAGAAAAAAATCGCGGTAATTCAGATATATGGATTATTACTTCAACTGGCGGCACTCCGCGAAAACTGACTACAAGCGAAAAATCTGACGATAAACCTCGCTGGTCGCCCGATGGAAAATCAATTGCATTTCAATCCACTCGAGACGGCAATTCCCAGATATATATAATCAATATTAACGGAGGAGAGGCAAGAAAAATCACTTCGCTTCCCAACGGTACTTCTAACCATATATGGACATCTGAAGGAAAATCTTTAATATTTCAATCCACAGTTTATCCCGATTGTTATACAAGTGATTGGACGAAAGACAAAGAATGCAACACGAAGAAAGAAGATGAAAAATCTAAAAGCAAAGTTAAAGCCCGCATTATCGACGAGCTGATGTACAAGCATTGGAATACTTGGATCGATGAAACACGCAGCCACATCTTTATGACTTCAATCGATGGTAAGGAGGTTAAACAACTCACTAACGGCAATTACACAGTGCCGCCGTTGGCACTTGGTGGAATTGAGGATGTGCAGATTTCGCCCGACGGAAAAGAAATTGCCTTCTCTACAAATATGGACAAGAATATCGCGTGGAGTACTAATAACGATATTTTCGTCATTCCCACAGCAGGCGGTGAACCGAAACAAATCAGCGTTAGCGGTGGCGCCGATGTATCTCCGCGCTACTCACCCAACGGCAACTACATTGCTTATCGCTCGCAGAAAACACCAATGTACGAAGCCGATTTGTGGCGCATGCTTTTGTACAATCGCAAAACTGGTGAAACGACGGTGTTGACCGACGAAACCAACTTCGATAACTGGACGGACGATTTAATGTGGTCGCCCGACAGCAAAACAATTTATTTTACTGCTGAAGTCAAAGGTAACGTTCCTATTTATTCAGTTAATTTAAAACGCGAAGTTAAAGAACTCGTTGGCGGACCGTATTGGCATGAGAATCTCCGTCTTTCCAACGACGGAAAATTTTTCATATTCACTCGCCGCGAAATCTCTTATCCCAACGAAGTTTATACTGCTTCTGTCGATGGCAAAAAAGTTACACGCATTACCGATGTTAATAACAAATTTTTAAGTGAAGTAAAATTAGCGAAGGGTGAAGAAGTATGGTTCGATGGTGCGGCGGGCAAAGTTCACGGCTGGATAGTAAAGCCGCCGGACTTTGACCCGAAGAAAAAATATCCGTTGTTATTAATAATACACGGCGGACCGCAGCAGATGTTCGGTAATGCTTTCCGCGGCGACTGGCAAGTATTTCCGGCAGCGGGTTACGTAGTTATGTTCACGAATCCCGAAGGAAGTACGGGTTACGGACAGAAATTCGTAGAAGCCATCAGCAAAGACTGGGGCGGCAATTGCTACAATAGTTTGATGAATGCGGTTGATTATGCTGTTTCGCTCGGTTATATCGACGAGAAAAAAATGGCAGCGTACGGCGGAAGTTTCGGCGGTTACATGGTTAACTGGATTTTAGGAAAAACAAACCGGTTTGCCGCGTTAATTACACATGCCGGCGCTTACAATCTCGAAGCAAAGTATGGAACAACCGAAGAGCTATGGTTTCCCGAGTGGGAGTTTGCAGGAACACCATGGGAAAATCCTATGCTTTACAAAAAGTGGTCTCCGCATTATTTGGCGAAAAATTTTAAAACACCAACGCTTATTACTCACGGAGAATTAGACTTCAGAGTTCCTGTTCAACAAGGTATGGAGTTATTCACTGCGTTGCAACGTCAAAACGTTCCTTCCAAATTCCTCTGGTTCCCCGACGAAGGACACTGGATAATGAAACCGCAGAATAA
>JAHJRJ010000175.1 GCA_018830765.1 Bacteroidota bacterium
CCTCTGCGATAATCAACTACGAGCGAGAGCCAGAAACGTAGCTTGGCAATTTCAACCGCAAATTGGTCGATATCCACTCCGTATAAATTGTTTTGGATGATATTGAGTTTTAACTCGAATATGCTTCGCGGATTTGCAAGCTTGTTCTCGAAGATATAACGGAGCTGTCCTTCGTTCAATTTGCTTGCAAGGGCTTTGTATATTTGCACTAACTCTTGCATCATACGAACAGGATAGGCGCCCGAACCGACAGCAGGATCAAGGATTTTGATATTGTGCAATAGGCGGTAGATGGTGAAAGCTTGCTCTTCAGAGAGATTTTTTGCGTTCCATCCATCAACCAAGTCTGCGATAGATGAATGCAGAACTTGTGTATGTTCTTCTAAGAATGTTTTCAGCGACTCACGGCACATCAAGCCGACTTCTGTGGGGTGAGTATAGAATGCACCTTGTCCGTGTCGCTCGGCGATGAGTTCCTCGTAAGCGTAACCGAGTAAATCGGGGTTGAGAGCTACTTCGATATCTATGGGAGTATTTTCTTGTATCGTGAAATTATATCTATCGAGAAGTTTATCGAAAATCATATCGAAAGCTTCATTATCGACCTTGACTTTCTCGTCATCCCACTCGTGCGACCTTTCGAAAAGTCCGCCATTCAAATAAGGCACTCTGCCAATTATCTGACTGATAGCATCCGTCTCTTCAACTGTTCCTACAGAACCTTTCATCCAAGGGCGATTGAGTCCGTGAAAGAATAAGTATTTAAAAAAATATTGCCATTGATTCTGCTGACCTAATTTTTCTCTTTGACGTTTGAGATATGACCGACGAAGCTCTAATGAATCGGAATCTTCTACAAACAGCCATCCTTTTTTCTCTAAGAATTTAAGGAATAGCAATCGATTCAAAAGCAGTTGAGCAAAAGTAAGTTTATATTCTTCAGAAAGATTGGTTATGTATGATTGTATATCCCTGAAAGTATTGCGAAGTTCCTGGAAGAATTTATCCGTTACACTCTTTACATCGAAAGCTTCTGACCACTGCTCGAGCCATAGTTTAGGTTGACAACTCAACTCGTTGAGCGGAATACTGAACATATCCGCCTCTGGTATTTGCAGTGCCTTCAGATTGAATTCGCATAGAGTGCGTATGTAACTCGATTGATATTCCCAACCAAACGTGCTGAGTTTTGCTTTCTCAGGTTTTCCATCTTCAAAATGCGCAAACGTATAATTCTTCCAATCGAGTGTGCAAATGAAAAGCAGGTTATGCGGGTTCCATGTTGGATAATCTTTATGCTTGCGTTTCATCGGAGCGAGTGCACGGATCAGTTTCCTCAAATGTGTCACGTACACTTGCGGTTTTGCAAGATGGATAAAGAATATGCCCCAAGGTTGGTCGTTTGTAAACGGACGGAGCTGAGAAATTCTTGAGCCGCGCAGGTCATCGCTCTTCAATCCCATTTCTTCCGGTTGCCAGCCAAATGTTAGGTCATCGAACGAAATATCATCCTGGATATTCCAGCCGAGATGATCTCTGAGAAATTGGAAGAATGAATTTTGGTTGTGTATGTTCTGAACTGCTTCTGATGGTATGTGCTTCAACGTTTTCTCCTTACGGAATATTTTTGCTTCGGTTCTTCAACACGGAAGCCTATTTGACGTTTTGGTTTTTCGGGTGGTGCCATCAATTGTCGGATTGCCTCGAATACTACTGCGAACTGTTTATCGTATTTCTTTTCCAGTTCATCCAATCGTTTAGCAAGTTCCTTGTTGGTTGCTAACATCTCTCGAAGTTTCACGAATGCTCGCATAATAGCGATATTTACTTGGATCGCCCGCTCACTATTCAATACTGTTGATAGCATTGCGACTCCATGTTCAGTGAAAACGTAAGGATTAAATCCTCCCAAATGCTTACGCGAAGGTATCGCAAATTGCGATAGCAGCCAATCGGTTTCTTCATCATTCAACTGAAACATAAAGTCTTTAGGAAACCGCATTAGATTTCTTTTAACTTGTTCCCTTAATCGAATGGGTTTTACTTCGTACAACTCTGCCAAATCTTTATCCATCATAACTTTCTGACCTCTGATGATAAAGATTCTTCTCTCTACAATTTCGAATCGTATTAATGCTTTGTTATTCATCTTATTTTCTCCGACGTAAACGATATTTTACTTTCGGTTCTTCTACTTTGAATCCAATTTGACGTTTTGGTTTTTCGGGCGGCTGCAATAACTGTCGAATTGTTTCAATGATGGATTTTATTTCCGTATCATGATACTCAAATTTTTTCTCAAGTTCTTTAAGCTTCTGTGCAAGGTCCTTATGCATAGCAAGAGCTTCACGCAATTTCACAAATGCACGCACCACATATACACTCATGAGTGCTGCACGCTTGCTCTTTAATACATTTGCTGCCATCAACGCACCATGCTCGGTAAAAACGTACGGTAGAAATCGGGGGTCACGATGTTTCTGTGAACCGGTAACAAATTGTGACCGGTTGGTAGAGGTACTTATAATAGCATCCAATTCTGCCCGTGTCAACTGAAACATAAAATCTTCGGGAAACCTATTAAGATTGCGCCTCACTGCTTGATTTAAAGCTTTTGTAGTTACACCATAAATCCTCGCAAGCTCGTTGTCAAGTATTACTTTCTGACCACGGATCAAAAAAATCTGATGCTCGATTGGTTCAACTGGTTCTATTAGATTGGTTTTGCTCATGTCCTTTTCCGCCTTACTAAGTATCGTGCTTTCGGTTCTTCAACTCTAAAACCGATCTGGCGTTTTGGTTTCTCAGGTGGTGTCATAAGCTGGCGGATCGCCTCGATGATAGTCTGTATCTGGCGATCATGTGCGGAGAATTTTCGCTCTAACTCAGTTAGTTTCTCTGCAAGCTCCTTATGAGTCGCCAAAACCTGTCGCAGCCGAACGAAAGCTCGGACGACGAAGACGCTCATTTGTACCGCCCTTGGACTGTTCAACACGTTCGCTGCCATAATGGCGCCGTGCTCGGTGAAAGTGTAAGGAAGAGTCCGCCTTCCTCCGCGGCCCTTCTTTGATATCGCAATTTGCGATGTCAAAGCTGTGAACTCTTCTCGCGTAAGCTGGAACATAAAGTCTTCGGGAAAACGCTCACGGTTACGCTTGACAGCCTCATTGAGACGGAACGTCGGGATGCCGAATATACGAGCGAGGTCCATGTCGATTATGACCCTCTGGTCGCGGATGAAAAATATCCGCTGTTCAATTCTCTCTGTTGGAATAATAGAGGAAGACTTCATACCACCTCCATCCAGCAGACGAGCGTGGCTTTCTCGCCAGCAAGTGCCTGCATGTTGCGAAGTTCAATATGTACTTTTTTCTGTTCGATGAGCTTAAGACTATTTCGTAGCTCGCTTATCGGGTGCTGAACAATCCGTGGCGTATCCGCTGTACATTCTATCGCTGCGTAAATGGCTTCGATGTCCTCAAAGACATCGTCAGAGTCAAACCTGTGGAAGTACCATTTACACTCACCGGGAATTGTCTTCGTAATCCCTTGGTCATCCCTTACCTCACGTGCCGGATATCGGTAAGCAGCAAACACACCCTTCCAAGTCGGTTCCCCGTTTTGCTTGCCGGAGAATACTCGTTTCGGAAAACGTGGCAGTTCATCCTTGAGCGCTGGATAATTCTTAAGAATGTCAACAAGCATCAGCCTCATCTTTTCCTCAAACGGCATCACACCGTCGTATTGAGCATTGAAGTCACGAAGTGCCTCGAAGTCATCTTCAGGAGAGAGCACCTTTTTCCCTTCAATGCCAAGTGTCTTGGAAATCCTCAATAGCTTTCCTGATACCCGGTGGTAGAGGTTCAGCAGTGAATCGAGCTCATCAGGAGGAAGAAAGTTCCAGTATCTCACATGGTGATTGTCACGTCCGAGATTCCTCTCAATGTCCGGATCAAGCCTGCGGTCAACACGTCCAATCCTTTGCATCAACCTCACCGGATTCCAGTGAAGGTCATAGTTGATCAAGAGGTTTGCATCCTGCAGGTTGAGGCCTTCTGAGAGAATGTCTGTCGATATGAGAACGCGGATTGGTTGTGAGAGGTACTGCGGTAATTCCTCCACCGTGCAGTTGTAGTAAGGTGAGAAGCGTTTGATGATTGTCTCACGGTTTTTCTTGGACGTACTGTCGAGTTCTTCTACCTCGCCTTCGATTTTTCCCTTGATTTGTCGGTAGAGATACCTTGCAGTGTCTCGGTACTGGGTGAAGATAATGACCTTCTTGGAGCGGAGTTCGTCATCTGAATCGAGCAACTCCACCAGCGCCTGCAGCTTTGCATCAGTCTCTTCCTTCAAACGGTCGTGGATGTACTTCAGGAAGATGGCCAACTCCGCCATATCACGTTGGACGCTCTCAATAATCTTATCGAGGAAAAACTCATCACCGGAGAGCTTCTGCTTTGGCTCAGGTAGTATGTCATCCTCTTCAACATCTTCGACTTCTTCATAGTCCTGGAATCGTTCCTTCCAATGTGTCTCAATGATGTTCCAGAAGTCAGCATTGGTTGCCTTCCATGTCTCCCACTGTTCAGGTGAATGGTAGCGGAGGAATCGGGCCATGTTTCTGAGCATATCCTCGCACGACGCCTCGAACGCCTTGTAGGACGACTCCATACGCTTGAGCATTGTTGCCCTGATGAGGCCCAAGACTTGACACTCACGATTGCTCGTCTTCGGGTCGATAAGATTGGCATCTCTGCGGTTGTTCTCCGGGTTGTAGAGGGTGAGTTCGAGGAACGGGGTTTCTTTGGAGAAGGACTGCTTGATCTTCGGGAACAGTTCTCGGTACACGTTAGCCAGTTTGTAGCTTGCAACCTTTGGCACATCTCTTACTGGGAAGAGAATCTGACCGTTGCCAATGCGCTGGAAGTATTGTTTTGCGTACTCGCGGCTCCGTTGGATCACAAGAGTTCGGAAAAGAACATCCTCTCGTAGTACCCTTTCCGCTTCGGCTATGTCAAACTCAGGGAAAAGCACTTCATCATCCTCAACACCGGCCTGGACTCCCATCTTCATCTCGACCGCTCGCTCCTTCTTCACGAAGTACGAGCGAGTGTCATTGATGCCCAGTTTCTGAAAGTATGCTCGCTGCTTGCGTGTGAAGTACTCCATAAGGTGAAGGATATCGAAGAGCGAGTTGTTTACCGGCGTTGCTGTGATGAAGAAGATCTTCTTGCTCTTCCCTCCGAACTCGACCATGTCGTAGAGTTTCTGACTGCGTTGTGCGTTTGGTGTTCTGAAATGGTGTCCTTCATCGACGATAATGACATCGGCCTCTTCCCTAATGTTCTCCAGGGTTTCTTGGATTTCAGGATTCTCACGCGGGAGATCAGTGTGATTAACGATGAGAATCTGGGTGCCAAATCGGTTGCCTCGCTGATACTTGAAGAACTGTCTTAACCTTACCTCCCACACGCTCTCACGAGCTGACTTAGGAACGACGATGGCAACACGCTTTCGCTCATGGAGGAAACGTTCTATCAACATCAACCCTATATATGTTTTTCCGAATCCAACGCCGTCGCAGATGAGTGCGCCTCCCCATTGCTCCGCTATGTACAGCGCCTGCTTGTATCCTATCCGTTGCAGATCATCGAGAATTGGATATATCGTTGACTCCGTCTCTTCCCAGCTACTGGTCGGCATCTCTTTGCCGAGATAGTACTCGTAGAGTGCCTTGGCATAGACCTCAAATGGGGTGTAGAGCTTGAGATGCGGCTCAATTACCTTTAATAATTCTTCTCTCACTTCTTCAGATTCATACCACGCTTTATCGAACCATTCTTGCAGAGCTTTCAATTGTAACTGATCGGTTGTAAATAGATTTAACTCAAGATTTTTCGTAAGTCCTGGTTCGGTAAAATTACTTGAGCCGACTATTCCAAAGTTTACTGGACTTGGTGGCTTCGCTTGCATCAAATATGCTTTCGCATGGAATTTTGCTTGGCGATAAATCTTTGCTTCAATTTGTTTTTTGATTAACGCTTCCCTAACCGCTGCAAGACCTGTTAAGCTGTCATCTTTTTCCTTTTCTTTCTCAATACTTTCTTCGCTTGCTTTGGTAAGTGCATTAATTAATTCGTTCCGTGTACGCTTTGTTGTTTCATCTCCCATTACAATCCGGATTTTTTCCAATTGATTCCAAAATGAATCCAAAGAAAGAAAAGAACCTATCTCAAAGTATCCGGTTGCAACATCCAAATGTTGGGATTCGGGTAATAATCTTTTAAGCACGTTCAAAACTGTATTATCATTCCGATTATCAATAATGGTATTTAATGGTTTTTCCATTTTTTATATCCTCGTTTACGAAGCAAAACTTACAAAAAATAAGGGAGAATGGCAATCTCTTGTACGAACAAGCTATCGAAACTACGTATAAGCAAATTTCATTTTTTCGGCACTACTATCGCCCCTTCTTTGAAATTACCCAACACTTCTGCTTTGTCTTGTAGAAATAATCTTCCCACCAACACTCCAGTTACAGCATCGAGTTCATCGCCGTTTATTTTTTTATTCAAACCTTTTAGTCCAAGCTTCTCCAAGCCGCGTCTGAGTTTTGAGAGACCTTTATAACCTTTTCTTTGCAAAACCTTTTTCAACTTTATCCTCCGGGCAGTCAGAAAGCGCATAGGACCCAGCGTAATCGGGAAGAACGGAATTCGGCATTTTAGCAATTCTCTATCGCATATTCTTAGATGCTCGCCGTTTTGATCTTCGATTGTTTTTCTACCCGGCGGAAGATTTAACGGTGCATCAACTGCCTACGGCAGTCGTAGACTGCTATGAGGTTGGGCTTGTGTTTTTCGACGAAAGCGATTGTCATCCCTCTTATTTGAATATCCAACCTACGATTGCCGTAGGCAATAATGAACCCGCCTGACCGTCGGGCAGGCACTGAATAATGAATGTTGAAAGTAGCTTAGAGCAGAGAGCCAAGAGTCCCGCTGGTAGCGGGATAAACTTCGAGCGAAGAGCTAAGAACAAATGACAAATTACAAATTACCAATGACTAATAACGAACATCGAACATCCAACATCGAATATCGAATTATAGACATCGAATATCGGACATCTTATCTTCCCAAGTTTTACCAGCTTTTTCGCTTCCTCACCACCTCATACATAACAAGCGCGGCGGCGACAGAGGCGTTCATCGACTCAGTTTTACCGAACATAGGAATTTTTACCAAGAAATCACATTTTTCTTTCACAAGTCGGCGGATACCTGAACCCTCGCTGCCAATGACAATTGCAATCGGAGATTCGTAATCTATTTCTGTATAATTCTTTTCGGCTTCAGCAATCGTTCCGACGACCCAGATGCCTAAAGTTTTTAACTCGTCAATCGTGTTTGCTATGTTAGTTACTTTAGCGACAGGCATGAATTCGATTGCACCCGAGGACGATTTTGCTACTGCAGTAGTGATTGAAGCAGAATGATGTTTCGAAATAATCACCCCGTGAACACCAGCACATTCAGCAGTTCGGATGATGGCTCCTAAATTATGCGGGTCTTCAATCTCATCTAAAATTGCTATAAAGGGTGACTCATTTTTAGATGTTGCGACGTTCAGGATATCTTGGATGCCAACGTAAGTTTTCGATTCAACAAGAGCTGCAACTCCTTGCGTAGTTGTATCGCTGACAATCTCCCGGAATTTGTGCCTGTCTATTTCTACGCAAAGTATTCCTTTCTGCCTTGCGAGCGTTCTGATTTTTTGGATTTGAGCTCCTTGAACTCCCCGCAATATATATATCTTTTCGATTGCTGTTTCAGATTGCAGTGCGGCTATAACAGGATTTCTCCCGGCAATAATTTCGTTTGATGTTTTTCGATCGGTCATATTATTTTCCGTTTCAAGTAAGCCAGGCCGGTAAAACCGATTATCATCAAGACGATTGAAATAATTTGTGCTTCGGAAAGTCCATACAAAATTTTTGGATTGATACGTATAAACTCGACTAACAATCTTTCGGAACCTGAAAAGATTAAATATGTCATGAATAACTTTCCGTCGGCCGCGAATTTCTTCCGCAATTTCCATAAAATGAAAAATAAAAATGCGGCTGCGATCAGTTCATAAAGTGGAGTAGGATGGACGAGAATATTGTCGGGTACAACACCCTTTACGCCGTACTTCTCAACGATCTCGGGAAAGTCCTTGAATGCTACCGATGGTGGATATGTACCTTTCTCGTAAGACATTGCCCAAGGTAAGTTAGTAGGTACGCCGTAATCGCCGTCGCCCGAAAGATGACAGCCGATGCGTGCGATTCCGTATCCGATCATCAAACCCGGTGCTGCGGCATCTGTAATTTTAAATACCGGTACTTTTTTCTTTTTTAAATATATGATAATAACAGCTGTTGCAAGTATAAACCCGCCGTAAAAAGTTAAACCGCCTGCCGAAAAAATCATATCAACAGGTGCACGTAGAAAATATTCCCAATTTTCTATAAGGTGAAATAATTTTGCTCCTACGATTCCGCATACGACGGCTAACAACGTAATTGTGCCCGAAAGGTTTGGGTCTAATTTTTTTCTTTTCAACTCTTTAGTTAACAAAAAACTTGCAGTAATAAAAGCTATACCGAGCATTAAGCCGTAGCTATAAACTGTGAGCGGTCCTATTTTAACTAGTTCTGGGTACATATAAATTTATTTTAAGATGAATAAATCAACAAACTTATTCTTTGGAGACTTGATGACGGATATTGTCCGCTTTCTAAACTCCAATTCAAATACGTTTTTTGATTTATCGATGTTTATTATTTCAATTTTGTACTTTCCCTTGAGTCTGAAATACTCTTTTTCAAAGACACCTGGACCACTACCGCCCATAAGCATTTTAGGCGTAGTTAAACCGGTTATCTTTAACCTGAGAGTATCGTTCTGTTGTTTGTCGTCGACGGTTATTGCGTACTGAAAATTTGTAAATTCTTGAAAAGTTTCTAAACGTAAGTTAGTGTACCAAGTCTTATTAATCTGGTTATACTTTTGAGATAATATAAGACGATACTCATAGGGAAACGCTTCCGGTTGAACTTTGTTCTTCATCAGTTTCCGGTTAAGTAATTTGGAAGTTCGTCCAGCGAAATTTCTTGTTGAATACCGGTTCTCATCGCTTTCATCGATACTCTATTTGAATTAATTTCATTTTCACCGATTACGATCACGTAGTCGGCTTGCTGACGGTCGGCTTCCCGCATCTGCGCTTTCAGACTTCGATTCAGCAAATCGGTTTCGCACGAAATACCTTGATTGCGGAGTTTGAAAATTTCCTGAAAAACTCTGTTCCTCGATTTATCATCCATCGCTGCAATAAATAATTTCGGGTGTGGCGCGGTTACGTTCAACTTGTTGCGTTTCTTCAAAATCATAATCAATCGTTCCATTCCAGCAGCAAAACCAACAGAGGGCGTGGGTTTGCCGCCAAGCTCGGAAACTAATAAATCATATCTGCCTCCACCCGTAAGAGCGTCTTGCGAACCTAACTCGTTGCTAATAATTTCGTACGCTGTTTTGGTATAATAATCTAAACCGCGAACGATTCTACCGTCAACTACGTAATCAACACCGGCTATCTGCAAAAGCGATTGCAGCTTTTCAAAATGAATTCTGCACTCGTCACAAAGATAATCTTTAATCAAAGGTGCGCCTATCGTTAGTTGCTTATCGTTTTCGTCCTTCGAGTCTAAAACTCTCATCGGGTTTGTATCTATCTTTCGTTGGCTCTCTGTGCTGAGTTTGTTTGCTATTGCTGAAAGAAAAGATTTGAGAATGAATTTATATTCTTCTCTGCATTTTTGACAACCGACTGAATTAATTCTGACTTCAAATTCGGTGATGCCAAATTTTTTATAGATAGCAGCAGATAATGAAATAATCTCGGCGTCAATTTCGGGGTTGGATCCGCCGATAGCTTCGGCGCCGAACTGATGAAATTGGCGCAACCTGCCCGCTTGTGGTCTTTCCTGCCGGAATGCGGGACTTAGATAATAAACTTTTGTTAGCGGTTGCTTTTTGCCCAAATTGTGTTGAATATAAGAACGGATTACCGCCGCCGTCATCTCCGGTTTTAGCGTTAAGCTATCACCACTGCGGTCAATAAACGAGTACATTTCCTTCCCGACTATATCTGTTAATTCTCCGATGCTTCGTGCGAAGAGAGAAGTTTCTTCGAATACAGATGTTCGGATTTCTTTATAATTATAAGTTTCCATTACCGAACGTATGTGCTGTTCTACGGATTGCCATAAGTGGCTTTCGTCCGGCAGGATATCTTTTGTTCCTTTGATTGATTTGAATTTCAATGTAATTCCGGTTTAAGTTTATTAGATATCAAGGTAGTTAGCTTCTTCCACTTTGAAGAACTCTATAACTTCCGATGGGGAAGAGCAGTTTATAAGTTTTTGTCTAAAATCGTCTTTATTCATTAAACGTGAGATTCTGCTCAACAATTTTATATGAGGTCCGATCATGTTTTCTTTTCCGACAAGAAGAAATATTAGTCGAACCGGCTTTTCATCGAGTGATTGATAATCAACCGGTTTTTCTGTAATTCCGAAAGCCGCCACGATATCGCTTATGGCGTCAGTTTTTCCGTGCGGTATTGCGAATCCGTTGCCTACGCCGGTTGACATGATTTTTTCGCGTTCGAAAATTGCCGTTCGGACTTTTTCGATATCCAAAACTTTTTTCGAATTGATCAATAAGTCAATCATCGAATTAATGATGTCGTTTTTATTTTCCCCTTTTAAATCAATCTGTACAAGATTTTCGTTAAGTATGTCGCTTATTCTCATCATTTACTCCTTATCGCGCCACTCAGTTATTTTTTTTGTAAATTCTTCAGCAAGCACTAAAGCGGCTACTTTGGTTTTTGCTTCTGCTTTAATATGAAAAATCGGTTTTTCTTTATCGGGCATCAAGTGCACGCAGATGTTGTCTGACTCGCTCCTCGTGAAATTGATTTTGATACCATCAATAAGTTCCCGATTCAAATCCTCGGTACCTTTCATTATGTAGCGCATGACTTTTCCTTTTGCGTCCCACATACAAGGGACTTCGCTGAATGCACAATGAAACTTAGTTACTTTTTCGTTCAGAGTTCCTAACAACTCTTCTTTCAGCGCTAGCAGCTCTAAAATTTTTACAAGCGAATACATTCCATCCGATGCAAAGAAAAAGTCGGTGAAAATAAAGCCGCCTTTCGTGCCGCCGACAAACGCTACCGATTTATCGCTTGCTGCTTCCATCATCGCGAGATGCGAGCTTTTAGTTTTAATAACTTCTATCGAATACTCTTGCGCTAACTCGTCTATCTCTGCTGGTGCAGTAACAGGAACCGCAAATCTTTTAGTATGAGGATTCACTTCGAAGAATAATTTTACGACAAGAGTAAGCAGGCGGTCGTGTTGTATTACATTTCCTTTTTCGTCAACCATAGTTATCCGCTCGGCTCCGGAATCAATCATGCATCCGAGGTCGTACTTCAATGATGTTACTATATGCGATAAATGCCTGAGCGATTCTTCGACTTCTTTTGGCTCGCGTGTCAACTTTCGGGGGTCGAGGTGTGCGTTCAGTGCTATTGTCTGGCAGTTTAGCGAACCTAATATCGTCGGGAATATCGTAGAAGCTACACCGTTCGAATAATCCAGCACTAATTTAAACTTAGCTTTGCTTATCGCTTCCAAATTTAAAGTGGATAAAAATTTTTGCCGGTAAATTTCGGTTGTTCTCTCAATAAAGTTAATACTTCCGACCCTGTGAGGCGCAGACCGCAAAAAATCTTCGCCGAAAAATATGCGCTCAACCGATTTTGTTTTACCTATCGGCAAATCTTTCCCGTTCGAATTGAAAAATATTATGTCGGTCATCGTTTTGTTGTGAGGCGATTTTCTGACGTGCATACCGCCTGCCTCGTGACCTGTACTTAATTCGTGACGAACCAGCGGAATAGGCATCGTACGCATATCGTTGATATTGATCCCCGCCGACATTAATCCACATATCAGCGCGCGGTTCATCATTCGCGATACATTGTCAGAATCGCGGCTGGTTACGATTGTTTTGCCTTCTCCTAAAAATGTTCCGAATGCAGCTCCGAGTCTTGCGCCGAATTCAGAATTCATCTCGATATTAGATAAACCGGTAATTCTTGCGTCGGTGAATATTTCTTTCAGCCACCTATCTTCAAGAACCAAGCTGCGGTTCAAAATTGCGCCTTCTTCTACAATCTTTTCGGGCCAGAGTTTAATGTTTGAAATCAACCTTGCCCGGTTACCGATTTTACATTTATCTCCTATAAAAACATTGTCTGAGATTGTTACTCGGTCGCCAACTTCACAACCGAATCCTAATACATCCGCCGATAAGTCGGTATCACTTCCGATTGTTGTGTTAGACCAGATAACGCTATTTCTTATTACCGACCCTGTGCCGATTTTACAATTATCGCCGATAACAGAGTTAAAAATTTTTACATTTTCTTCTATTAAACAATTTTTACCGATATAAATGTTTTCTTGTAGATTATTCAAATTGTTATTTTGCATTCTTTCAATAGGTAGCTTTACCTTTTCGGAAAGGAAATCTAAGTGGGCTTCTTGATATTCATTTAAGTTGCCTATATCGCGCCAATATCCGTCTGTGATGTAACCGTAAAGTCCTAAGTCTTTTTCTAATAGGAGCGGGAATAAATCTTTGCTGAAATCGAATTCTTCACGATAAGGAATGAGGTCGAATATTTCAGGTTCTAAAATGTAAATTCCGGTGTTAATAGTATCCGAAAAAACTTCGCCCCATACGGGTTTTTCCAAGAATCGAGTTATCTTTCCGTTGTCGTCTGTAATTACTATTCCGAATTGAAGAGGGTTTTTCGAATGAGTCAAAACAATCGTAGCTTTTGCTTCCTTTCGTTTATGAAATTCGATTGCGTGTGTTAGATTTATATCCGTTAAAACATCGCCGCTGATTATGATAACTTGTTCTTTTTGGATGCCTAAGGCAGTAATAGCATTTTTTACACTGCCGGCAGTTCCGTAGTCGGCGTCGGCTTTTACATAGCTCATATTCACGCCGAGTTGTTCACCGGAACCGAAGTAGTTCGAGATTGCCTCTGGGTGAAAAAATAATGTAGCTATAATATCACTAAGGCCATGATTTTTCAGAAGTCCGATAATATGTTCCATTATCGGTTTGTTCATCATGGGCACCATCGGTTTCGGTAAGTTAGCAGTTAACGGCCTCAATCGAGTTCCGAATCCGCCTGCCATTATCACGGCTCTCATTTCAGTTGCCTATCTTTGGAATGTTGCTTTTAATTCGTAACTTTTATTCCGTATCTCTTGATCTTCAAGTATAAAGCTTTCGGACTTATTTTTAGAATATTGGCGGTTTTAGTTCTATTACCCTTCATAGCTTTAAGCACATCTTTTATATGGTCTTTTTCAATATCTTCGATTGACTTCAAGACTGATTCTTCTCTATCAATATTCTTATCAGTTGTCGATTTATGTCCGTCCGGTTGTAGATTAAATACTTTAGTGTTTAACCTTAAATCGTGTTGATAAATAATATTCTCGCTGGAAAGAATAACCGCTCCTTCGATTACATGCTCTAACTCTCTGACGTTACCGGGCCAGTCGTGGCTCAATAATAATTCCATCGCATCCGGGCTGATAACTTTTGGTTCTTTCGCTTTAGCCTTCTTTTTAAGGAAAAAATCTACCAATAACGGAATATCATCTTTTCGATCTCGTAGCAACGGCATTTTGAGAGTAAAAGCATTTAATCTGTAAAATAAATCTTCGCGGAACCTGCCTAACTGAGTTTCAGTTTGGAGGTTTTTATTTGTAGCAGAAACTACTCTGAGGTCGACGTGCAATTCATTTGTGCCGCCTACTCTCCGAAAATTTCCTGTTTCCAAAAAACGGAGTAGTTTCGGTTGAATTGTTAAGCTTATGTCGCCGACTTCGTCTAAAAAAAGCGTTCCACCGTTTGCCACTTCGACTAAACCTGCTTTTGTCGTATAAGCATTCGTGAAGGCGCCTTTTTCGTAGCCGAATAACTCGCTCTCTAATAAAGTGTCCGGAATAGAGGCACAGTTTACAGCCACAAACGGATTATTTTTACGAGGGCTATTTTTATGTATCAGACTTGCAATTAACTCTTTGCCGGTTCCACTCGAACCTTCTATCAAGATAAATGAATCACTGTCGGCAACTTTTATAGCGTTATCGATAACCAGTTGGAAAGCGGGGGATGAACCGATTATTTCGGAACCGGTCATTTTTGAGAGTTCGGTTTCCATCAATTTATTTTTAATAAAAAGTCTTTTTCTCTCAAGCGCCCGTTCTAAAACATTGAGTAATTCGTCGATTTCGTACGGCTTTCCTACGAACTCGTAAGCACCGAGTTTAATAGTCTGTACTACAGTTTTAACGTCGCTGAACCGGGAGAGTATTATGACTTGTGTGTTGGGGTAGTTTTCTTGCAGGAATTTTAATACTTCTATACCGCTGATGCGCGGCATCTTTATATCCAATAAAATGGCATCGTAAATATTTTTTTGCAATAAATTTATTGCTTCGGCTCCGTCGAAGGCGAGGTCAATAATATACCTCTGGGTCTCCTCCAACTCCGACTTAAGCAACCGGATCAACTGAATCTCATCGTCGACGATTAGGATCTTATCTCGTTGAAGCATTATTATTCGCTTAGCACTCTTTCTATCGTGGTGAGCAGGTCTACCAAATCGTAAGGTTTGCTAACGAAATCTTCTGCTCCTAATTTTTTTGATTCGATAGCATTTTTTAGGTCGGCAAATCCGGTAAGCATTATCACTTTTAAATTTTTATGATTTTCTTTGATGAATTTTAGGACCTCAAAACCGTCAACATTCGGCATTTTAATATCCAAGAGTACGAGGTCGAAAGTTTTCTCCTTGATAGTGTCTATCGCAATTTGCCCGTCGAGGGCTGTCTCTACATCATATCCTTCGCCTTTTAATTCTTGGCTTAATACAGTTCTAAGAGTATCTTCATCATCTACTACTAGAATTCGACTTTTGTCAGCCATAAATAACTCCTATAAGTTCGTTGTTTTTAAATATTTTTAATAATTGAATGTAATTGTACGACTTGCACGCCCGATAATATTTTCATTTTAAGTATAATAAATTGATTACATAAATGCAAACAAAACAACAAAATCTTGACTATTAAACGGACAAATGTTATAATTAAGATGAGAAAATGGATAATCTATGAATAATGAACATATTAATGTACTTTTAGTAGATGATGATGCAGCTTACGCTGCCCTTTCCCAGCATATGATGGATCGGTTCCCTAATAAGAAATTTAACATTGTTTGGAAGGAAAACGGGGACACCGCTCTACAAGAATTAAAAACCAATCGGAATATAAATATTGTTTTGGTGGATTATAACATTCCCGATAAAAACGGTTTAGAAATAATTAAAGAGATTAGAGAAGAAAAAATTTCCACACCGATTATTTTATTAACATCCTCCAAAAATTTCAAAGTTGCAGTAGAAGCGATGAAGTACGATGTTGAAGATTATCTGGTAAAAGAAGAAGCGGTCGATACTTTGCTGCCACGGGCAATACTAGCGGTTTTAGAACGAGTGAAAATAAAAAAACAAATCGAGAGTGCGGAAAAAGAGAAAATTCTTTCGAAAAAAAAAGCCGAAGCAATCCGTGAGCTTATTGTTACAATTTGTCACGAATTCAATAATCCGTTAGCAGCTATTAAAATTAGCACAGATATAATTACTCGGCAGAATATTTCTCCGGAGATTAAAGAAATATTAAATCAATTAGTAAACAAACTCAACGTTATTGAAAAGGAGATTGCTACTTTGCGCGATTTGGATATTTCAGAGTTGAAACGTTAACTTGCTTTTATAAATGGATATCTATATATTTAAACAGATATGATTATCCCAATTATACATAGTTTAAAATCAGAACAACATAGATAAACGTAACGTCCTGCAAAACAGGACTTTTTTTTTAAATAAATCTATAGATGATAGTAAAAGATATAAATAATCTATTAGAAGTATGGGCTCCTAAAAATATAGCGTGGGAAAAAGACAACGTCGGCTTGCAGGTCGGAAGCTACAGTAATCCTGCTCTTAAAATACTTGTTGCGTTAGATGCTACAGAAGAAGTAATTGATGAAGCCGTCAAAAAGAATGTCGACTTGATAATAACACACCACCCGTTGATATTCGAACCGCTTAAAAATGTTACTACAAATGATGACCAAGGCAGGTTGATATTCAAACTTATCGAAAGTAAGATTTCACTCATAGCAGTTCACACAAATTTAGATTTTACTAAGGGTGGTGTTAGTTTTGCCTTGGCTCAAAAATTGGATTTGACTAATATAAAGATTCTCAAAAAATCAAATAATCACCTTAAGAAAATTGTCGTTTTCGTACCTTCGGAGTACACCGAAAAAGTGACCGATGCAATGGCAAGCGCAGGTGCGGGCATTATCGGTAATTACGAATATTGTTCTTACAGAAGCCCTGGCGTCGGGACATTCAAAGGTAGCATCGGATCCAAACCGTTTATCGGAAAGGCGGGTGAGATTGAAAAAGTGGATGAGATAAGGTTAGAAATGATTGTCCCCGATTGGAAAATAGCTGAAGTAACGGATGCCATTAGTAAATCGCATCCGTATGAGGAGCCGGCTTACGACATTTATCCTGTTGAAAACGAGTCAACGTCGTACGGCGCAGGCACCATCGGAACGTTGGAAGAAGAATTGACACAAAAAAAGTTTCTACAACACGTCAAAGAAAAATTGAGCGTTGAAAGTATCCGCTATGTTGTAGGTGCCCAAGAAAAAATCAAAACGGTTGCTGTTTGTGGCGGTTCGGGAAGCAACTTATTCGCCGATGCATTGGCTCTCAAAGCTGACGCATTTGTTACGGGCGACGTTACCTATCACCTATTTCAGCAGGCGAAGGGTAAAATTTTACTTGTCGATGCGGGACACTTTGAAACCGAAATTTATGTTGTTGAAACAATTGTTAATTATTTGAAAAATAAATTTGCACTCTTAAAAGAAAATATACAAGTTATTCAGACAACACATTTAAAAAACACTATACAAAATATTTAAATTATTGGAGCGACCGTTGGAAGATAAATTGCGTTATCTATACGCATTACAAAAAGTTGATTTACATCTAGATGAACTCGAAGAGATGAAAGGAGATTTACCTCAGAATGTCGCTGAACTGACGGCAAAAGAGAATGACCTTAAAGCAAAAATTGAAGAGTTGGAAAGCACTATAAAAAGCAATATCATTAAAAGTGATGGAGCAGACGTAGAGATGCTCAGCTTAACCGAAAAAATCGAGAAGTATAAGAAGCAACAATTCGAAGTCAAGAGCAACAAACAGTATGATGCTTTGACTCGTGAAATCGAGAACGCCGAGAAACGAATCGAGCAATTATCAAAAGATATTAATGTTTTCGAGGGCCATATAAAGAATTATAAGGTGGATTTGGAAACATCGAAGACGGAATTGGAAACCGTTCATCAAGAATTGAGCGAGAAAAAGAAAGAGCTTGGGATAGTTGCGAAAGACAACGAAGAAGAAGAATTAAAATACCGCCATCAGCGAGAAAAGTTAGTCGTCCGTATAGATAAGCAAGATTTGATACAATACGAGAAGATTCGAAAAGCAAAAAGCGGAAAAGCGATAGTGGCGGTTAAACGAAATGCTTGCGGCGGTTGTTTTAATAGTGTGCCAGCTCAAAAGTTACTCGAGTTACGTCAAAACGAAAAACTTTATACTTGCGAATATTGCGGTAGAATTCTCGTGTCCGATAAAATCGTTGAGACAAGTTCGAATATTGTATGACCGTACATGCCTATATTGATGGTGCTTCGAGGGGCAACCCTGGCGAAAGCGGAATAGGAGTGGTATTAAAAAACCAAACCGGTGCTATTCTCGAATCGATAAGCGGTTATATCGGTAAAGCCACAAATAACATTGCTGAATATTCAGCGTTGTTGGTTTGTCTTAACAAAGCAATCGATCTAAACTGTAAGCACTTGATTGTATTTTCGGACAGTGAGCTTTTAGTTCGACAGATGAACAAACAGTATCGAGTAAAAAACGAAGGCATAAAAAAAGTTTACCAGCATGTTCAGCGTGTTTTGTCAAAGTCGGCGATTAAATTCGAGATCAAACATATTGATCGCGAGAGAAATAAAGACGCCGATTTATTAGCCAATGCGGGAATAAACAACCGCAGGCGCATCAAAGTTTAATTAACATATATCAAACATCTGCAACCTGAATCGCAGACGGCAAGCCCCGATTTTATCGGGGCAAGCGAAGATCGCGCAATCGTCCCGCCAATCCGTCATTTGACGGATCGGCGGGGAGGAAAGTCCGAACTCCACAGGACAGGGTACCTCCTAACAGAAGGGTATCCCGTCCCGATTTTTCGGGACGGGGTAACGGAAAGTGTCACAGAAAATATACCGTGGCGCCTTTGGCGCCATAAGGGTGAAAAGGCGAGGTAAGAGCTCACCGCTCCGGCAGTAATGTCGGAGGTCCTTTAAGGGATCTCGACAAGTTCCGTCCCCCCGCTTTAAGCGGGGGGGCGGAATGAGTCGGGACACGACAAACCCTACCCGGAGCAAGGTCAAATAAGAGGTGAACGATGTGGTCCGCATCGCTTGACCTATCCATTTAGGTCGAATATCCTCGGGTAGACCGCTCGATCTCGATCGTGAGGTCGGGACTAGATAAATGATTGCGGTTCCGTCCCCCCGCTTAAAGCGGGGGGGCGGGATACAAAATTCGGCTTATAGATTTTCGCGCTGCCGTCTTTTAGATGCATGCGTGTACGATGACAACTTTAAAAAGATAATTAACTATGACTAGAGAGAACCGATGGAACGTAGCACAAATTGAAGATGTAAACTTAATCGAGAAATTATCTAAAGAAATAAACATTCCGCTGACGATTGCTAAAATTTTGGTAAATCGAAATATCGATACTTACGATAAAGCAAAACAATATTTCAGGCCGAACGTTTCACACTTCCACGACCCCTTCCTGATGGACGGGATGGAAAAAGCTGTTGACCGCACACTCAGGGCAATTAAGAATAAAGAAAAAATTATGATTTACGGCGACTACGACGTAGACGGAACTTGTGGTGTGGCGATGCTTTATTTATTCTTCATGAGATACAATCCGAACGTAAAATACCATATTCCTGATCGGGTGAAGGAAGGGTATGGTGTTTCCAACTACGGAATTGACCTGGCAAAAGAATTCGGCGCAACATTGATGATCACAATCGATTGTGGCATAACGGCAAACGAGCAAGTCGATTACGCAAACTCGTTAGGTATTGACTTTATTATCGCCGACCACCACGAGCCAACTTCCGATATTCCAAAAGCTTATGCCGTTTTAGATCCGCTCATGCACTTTTGTTCCTATCCATTTAAATATCTCAGCGGTTGCGGTGTAGGATTTAAATACATTCAGGCAATAGCGAGGAAGCTCGGCGAAGAGGAATTCGTTTACAGTTTCCTCGACTTTGTAACTTTAGCTACTACAGCGGACATTGTGCCGCTAGTAGGTGAAAACAGAACTTTAGTAAAGCTCGGTTTAAAGCAGATTAACGAAATCCCCAGACCCGGTATAAAAGCATTAATCGAAACGGCTGGATTAAAAATAGAGAGTCTGAACTCAAGCCAAATTGTTTTCATGCTGGCTCCTCGGATAAACGCGGTCGGCAGGTTAGGAAATGCAGAACGCGCCGTAAGTTTATTGATCAGCAACAACTACCAAGAAGCGATGACACACGCTCAAATCCTCGAAGAAGAAAACAGGAACAGAAGAAAAATCGACGAAGAAATATACAACCATGCACAAGAGTTAGTTGAAAACTATTTAGATTTTGAAAACGATGCCTCTATAATACTGCACCAAGACGACTGGCATCCCGGTGTTATCGGAATCGTCGCCTCGAGATTAGTCGAAAAATATTACCTGCCTACAATTATGATGACGACTATTGACGGAGTTGCTAAAGGGTCTGCACGAAGTATCGCAGGGTTCGATATTTATCAAGCGTTAAAGAAAGTTGAAGATAAGTTGCTTCAATTCGGCGGACATAAATACGCTGCAGGTTTATCCGTCGAGTTAGAAAGATTGGATGAATTTAAATTAGCATTCAATCACGCAGTGAAAGAATTAATGAGCGAAGAACTGCTGAAGCCCGAAATCAAAATCGACTCTGAGATTGATTTAACAGACATTACACCGCGCTTCCAACGAATATTACGTGAGTTCGCACCGTTCGGTCCTCAAAATTCAAGGCCAGTTTTTTTGGCACAAAAAGTTCAGATAGCTGCACCTCCCAAAATTGTCGGTAAAAATCATTTACGCTTAAAAGTGCGTCAAAATAGTCCGTCCCGCCAAGGCGGGACGGATATAGTTGACGCCATCGGATTCAATCTGGGTCATCTCAGAGATAAAGCTACGCAATCTTCAAACGGGATGGACGTCGTATTTTCACTTAATGAATCGGATTGGCAAAGTAACGCACCTAACGGAGAAACTTTTCCTCAACTGAAAATAAAAGATTTACGTCCGTCCATTCGGACGGATTCATAAAGGAGAAATCATTCTATGTCTGGACATTCAAAATGGGCAACAATCAAACGGAAAAAAGCTTCTATTGATGCAAAAAGAGGTAAGATGTTTACACAGACTACTAAAGAACTGACAATTGCAGCAAAACAAGGTGGCGGCGACCCCGCCGGTAATCCGCGCTTGCGATTGGCAGTCGAGAAAGCCCGTGCCAACAACATGCCTGCCGACAATATTAAAAGAGCAATTATGAAAGGCACCGGTGAGCTACCGGGGGTTACCTACGAGGAAGTTACTTACGAAGCTTATGCCCCTGGTGGTGTTGCTATGTTAATAGAAACAGTAACCGATAATAAAAACAGAACAGTATCGGAATTACGACACTTACTCGAGCGCAACAGCGGCAAGCTTGCTACTGCCGGATCAGTGGCTTGGAGCTTTCATAAAAAAGGAGTCATTCAAATATCTAAAGCCAATTATTCTGAAGATGATATATTGAATATTATTTTAGATGCAGGCGCCGACGACATGAAAGTGGAAGATGAATTTTATGAAATTAAAACTTCACCTGAAACTTTCGAACCTGTGAAAAAAGCTTTAGAAGCAAAAAACATTAAGACTGAATCGGTAGAATTGGAGATGATACCTGAAAATTTAGTTAAGGTTGAGGGTAAAGAAGCCGAGCAGGTATTAAAGTTGATGGAGGCGTTGGAAGACCACGACGACGTTCAGAACGTATATCCGAATTTCGACATAGACGAAAAAGTGATGGCTAATTTTAACGCTCAATAATGATTAAAAAGAAAAATAAATTAATTCTGATGGGAATAGATCCCGGAACGCTCGTTACCGGTTACGGGTTCATCGAAATATCAGACTCTAAATTACAACTTATCACTTGCGATGCAGTTGAAAATAAAAATAAAACAAACATGTCTGCCCGCCTCGAAGCAATTTTTAATAAATTAAATAAAGTAATAAAAAAGTATTCGCCCGATGAAATTGCAATCGAGACTGCTTTTTACGGAAAGAACGCACAATCGGCGCTTAAGTTGGGACAAGCGAGAGGTGTTGCAATGCTTACGGCTATTCTAAATAAAACTCCGTTGACTGAATATTCGCCGCGTGAGGTTAAAAAATCGGTTGTTGGTAATGGCGCTGCATCTAAAGAGCAAGTGCAGTACATGGTAAAGTCTCTGCTCAAGTTGCGCACCCTTCCAAAACATTACGACACAACCGATGCACTCGCAGTTGCAATTTGCCACTCGTTCTCCGTCCATTCGGACGGACTGTCAAAGAACCCGAAGAATAAATCAGGTTGTTATAGAGATTGGAAGTCGTTTGTCGAATCCAATCCCGGGTATATCAAAATACAAAAGTAAAAATATACAAAACAACCATGTATTCATACTTACAAGGAAAGTTAGTATCAAAATCTCCGACAGAAGTTGTTCTTGATGTTAATGGAGTCGGATACTTCTTAAACATTTCACTATCCACATACGAAAAGTTAGACTCATCATCAAGTCAGATAAAAATTTTTACTTATCTGCACGTTCGGGAGGATGCTCTGCAATTGTTCGGCTTTGCGACGGAAGCCGAGCGCGATATGTTTAAGATGTTAATATCTGTGTCGGGAATTGGACCCAAAATCGCACAAGGTATTTTATCGGGAATAAATACCGAAGAATTAAGAACTGCTTTTCAAACCGGAAATATTGCCACACTAACCTCTATACCGGGTATCGGACGCAAAACTGCCGAACGTTTAGTATTAGAGTTGCGCGATAAACTCGGCAAAATTGACATTGAAATATCAACACTTCCCACATCCTCCCAGCAATTAAAAATTCGTAATGATGCCTTAAATGCCTTATTGTCACTCGGTTACAATAGAACAACCGCTGAACGAGCAATACGTCAAGTTTTAAAAGATACGGATAACAAAGAATTGACTCTGGAAGTATTGATAAAACAAGCGTTACATCATACTTCCAAGTAATTTGGTGAAGACATTCAACACAAACAAGATATTAAAGGTCTCATCAACGTCTCAATTTCTTCAGTATTCAAAGCAATCTCTTTAAGACAAAGACGTCTGCGAACGGAAACAGCTGCTATTGCAGCTTCATCTCTTTTATTTCGGATTTAGATATTAGATTGTAGTTCTCCTTTGAGTGGCATCGGTTTCGTGAGGTCGAAGTTCTCGGCAATCCAGCGGACGCGTTGTACAATGCGGCGGCCAATCATTTTATCGAGCGCTTCTAATTCCCGAGAAGCAGCTCTGAGAATTTGGATTGTATACAAATGTGGTGTGAGAAGGGAAAATATTCTTCGTGAACCTTCGTGTGTCCTTCGAGCACCTTCGTGTAATTATTTTATTTCACGAAGAGACACGAAGAAGTCGCGAAGAAGCACGAAGAATAATTTTTAATGTTCACTCTCAGCGTATTTTTTTTCACCAGCTTCTATTCGCAGAGTCAGATAATTCTGCTCTGGCGGCATTGGACACGTTGCGAAAACTGTGAATGCACAGGGCGGGTTGTACGCTTTGTTGAAATCAATTACCACATTGTTGTTTGAATCCGGGAGATCAGTATAATGATAGCGACCCATGCCGTACGTTTCCTTACCGCTCGTTTCATCATGGAAGATAATAAACAATTCTGTTCCTTCCTTTAGAGCATCAAGGCGATAGGTCTTTCCTTCAACCTCGAATGCAATAGCGCCCGGGCAAGTATCATTGCTTACCTGATTAAGAACATTCACAATTGGAATAATCTTAGGGGGATTGTATGGTTCAAACTTCGCATCGATTCTCCATCTTGGATCGATCGAGAAATATTCCAATCCTTTGAAATTCAATCGAGCGGGATTATCTTTATCCTTAACTCTAACACCGAATTGCTCGCCGCGTTTGATAACGTAAAAAGTTAATGAGCCAAGATTCATTACCGTTGGTTCTCCTTTACCGGATTGATCGGACTGAAGCTTCATCTCCGAAACAAGTGAATCTTTCACCTTAATCTCTACACCTTTCGCGACTTTTAGACGAAGCTCACCTTTCTTGAGATAAATTAAGCCGGCATATTTTAAAGATCTCTCAGGCGGGAAAATTATTGTATTGTAAGAATCGGTGCCCATTTTGTTTTCGCCTTCCTTCATCCAGAATAAACCGGCAAGTGAGAGCCAGCCGTCTTCTTTTTTAAGTCCTTCAGCACGTTTTGCCTGCCATTGCTCAATCTCTTTTTTGTAGGCAACAATATCAACTTTATGCTTTTTGCTGCAACCCGTGATAATAATTGGTAGTAACACTGAAACAATGAGTATAACTTTAAGAATCTTTGTATTCATATAAATTCTAATTGATGTTTAAGTTCTTGGAGAAATATAAGAAAATGAATCGAGATAATAAAGCAAAAATAATGTCACGCAGAGGTACTGTGATAAAAAGCAAGTAAAAAAATTGAGAAATATTTCAAGATAAATTTCATCGTATAATTTAATCTAGTTAATTAAGCTGATTGATAATTCGGAATATAGTCAACGTTCTTTTTCCAGATTGTGTAAATCAAAATCAACAACTCTCTTGCAACAACACCTCTTTTTCCTTCAGAGATGCTTTTATCTTTTCTTCCGCTTGTCTACTCTCGGTGATGTCGTGAAATACCAATACAACACCTGTGATGTTTCCTTCCTCATCTCTAATCTGTGACGCACTATAATATATTGGATATTCTTTCCCGCTATTCGAAATTAGAACTGTATGATTTGCCAATCCAACAATTACACCTTTTTGAAGAACTTCTTCATTGAGGCGGGATTGGTTAAAATTTAATTAATGTAGAGACGACCCGATGGGGTCGTCTCTACATATTATTTACTTCATCAAAATTAATTTTTTAATATCAATAAAGCTTCCTGCCTGGATTCTGTAAAAATAAATACCACTCGATAATCCGCCACTGACTGATGTGACGTCAAATTTTACGTTGTAATTTCCGGCTTCCTTGTATTCATCAATAAGTGTCACAACTTCTTTACCTGATATATTATACACTTTCAGAGTTACGTTACTACCAATTGGTAATTGATAATTGATAATCGTTGATGGATTGAATGGATTAGGATAATTTTGGCTCAAACCATAACTCTCCGGTAAGTTATCAGCATTTGCTACGTTGGTTACCGTAATTGAAAATGTATTTGTTTCACTATACGGACCCCATCCTGCTGCATTTTTTGATCTGACTCTCCACCAATATCTTTGATTATTCAAAAACTGAATTACTGTAATTGTGGTGTCTGTTATTGTCGAGTCAATTATTGTATTTGTAAATACTGAATCCGTGGAATACTCAAACCAGTAATAATCTATTGCAGGATTAGATCTTTGCCAAACAAATTTAACAGTGTCTGAATTAAGAATTGCATTATTAGTTGGAGAAATTAGAACAACTTGTTCCGGTAAATTTACTATTGTTGTAAAGTTCCATACTTCTGACCAATTACTTGTTCCCCCGACGTTCTTTGCATTGACTCGCCAGTAATATGTTGTGTTATTTTCCAACGATGTGATTTGCTTTAAGGTATCAACCAATGTAGAGTCATCAAAAACATTTGTTGTGAACTGATTGTTTGCTGAAACCTGCAAATGATATGTCTCGGATCCTGCAACTGTATTCCATCGTAATGTCAATGTCGTTGGTTGATTTATGGTATTGTTCGTAGGTGTAGCAAGTGTCGGTATTACAGGTGCTGATATTATCGTTGTAAAGTTTCTGACTTCACTCCAGTCACTTTCTCCGCCTACATTTACTGACTTCACTCTCCAGTAGTATTGTGTCAGATTATTCAGTCCTGTTACATCATATGTTAATGCTGTTATATTCG
>JAHJRJ010000176.1 GCA_018830765.1 Bacteroidota bacterium
TAGAGCTAAAAAATAGTTGGGGTTCCCGCTTGTAGCGGGATAAACTTCATTCAACTGTTTAGAGCTAAAAAATAGTTGGGGTTCCCGCTTGTAGCGGGATAAACTTCATTCAACTGTTTAGAGCTAAAAAATAGTTGGGGTCGTAGTTCAACTGGTTAGAGCGCCGCCCTGTCACGGCGGAAGTTGCGAGTTCAAGTCTCGTCGACCCCGCGAAAACCCAGCCTCCCGAAAGAGGCTGGGTTTTGTGTTTTATTTTGGTACAGTATAACGATTGCTTTAAATGATGAATATCGAACACCGAATAATGAATGATGAAGTATTATTGTGAAAAGTGAGGTAATCGGGATCGACCCCCGAAAGGATTCGGGGCAAGTCCGCAAAAACCCAGCCTCCCGAAAGAGGTTGGATTTTTGCGCAACATCAGTTAATACATATGCTTTTAGCACGGAAATTTTTATAAAAATATTTTCCCGGGGTTCAATATGTTTTTCGGGTCGAAAACATTTTTTATATCCTTCATCAAGTTTAACTCGACTTGTGAAATCGCTATTGGTAAATATGCTCGTTGTGAATATCCGATCCCGTGTTCTCCAGAAATTGTTCCGCCGATAGAAACTGTAAGCTCAAAAATTTCTCTGATTGCCGTCTCTACGTGTTTTTCCCAAGTCTCATCATCAAGCTTATCTTTCAAAATATTTACGTGCACATTACCGTCGCCAGCATGGCCATAACAGATTGACGTGATTCCGTATTTCCCGCAAATCTTTTTTACACCAGTAACGAGTTGCGGTAAATTGGCTCTCGGGACGACAGTGTCTTCCTCCTTATAAACACTTATTGATTTAACCGCCTCGCTGATACTGCGGCGCATATCCCATACGTCCGTGACTTTTTGTCGGTCTTCTGCAAGCAGCACATTTGTCGCTTTATGTTTTTCAACGACTTCTGCAATCGTTTCTATATCTTTATTAAGAATGTCATCATAGTTTCCGTCAACCTCTATTATCAACTGTGCGGCTGCACCGCTATTTGGAAATATTTTAACTAACTTTTTTTCTGCCGCTTCGATTGCAGATCTCTCAATAAATTCCAATGCCGACGGTGTTACACCATTCTGAAATATGTCTGCAACAGCCGATACCGCATCTTCTAAATAATCAAAAGCAACAAGCAAAACTTTTCGTAATTTCGGAAGCGGAATTAAACGGACTATTATTTTTGTAATAACTGCAAGCGTTCCTTCGCTTCCGATAATCAGTTGTGTTAGATTGTAACCCGAAACGTTCTTCAAAACTCTACCACCCGTATTGATTATTTCGCCTGACGGCAATACAGCTTCAATTCCTAAAACATAATCTTTTGTAACGCCGTACTTTACTGCGCGGGGTCCACCGGCGCACTCGGCAATGTTACCGCCAAGATGGCAACTTCCTCTCGAAGCCGGGTCAGGTGGATAAAAAAGGTTTCTTTTTTCCAATTCTTCTTGAAATGTTTGTGTGATGACGCCGGGTTGAACGACAGCTTGAAAATTCTTTTCATCAATCTCAATTATCTTGTTGAATTTTTCCATCGACAAACAAATTCCACCGTGAACCGGTAAAGCGCCACCCGAGAGTCCCGTGCCGCCGCCACGCGGGGTAACCGGAATGTTATTTTCCGAAGCAAACTTCAAAATCTTAGACACTTCCTCTGTGTTTTCAGGTTTCAAAACAACATCGGGAGGGAAATTATAATCTTCAGTTTCATCTTTTCCGTACACATTTAAAGCATCTTTATCGATTAAAACATTATCAGGTTTGATAATTTGACCTAATATACTAATAAGGTCACCTGTTATTCTGCTATAAGATTTTGATTCCATATTCGTCATTTATTTAAATGCGATAGTAAGATAATAAAATTAATAGATAGTTTCATTATTGTATTTTTCTTAAAATTTTACTATAATAAACTACTTTTTTATTGGAAAAACTTAATATAATTCATCAAAAGAAAGGATTAGTATAATGTTTCAAACTAAGTATCTTTTAATTTTTGTAATCGCAATTACAATAATAATAGGCTGCAGTCCCAAAACAAGCGAGTTAGTTGTTGCCAACGTCGGCGAGACTCCTATAAAACTTGGGGAATACGAAAAGTTTTTTGTCAAAAATCTAGGTAATTATGAAAACGCTAAAAAGTCGACGCAGAAGGATCGTGAAGATTTTTTAAATTTATTATTGAAGTACAAATTAAAACTCAAAGATGCTTCTGATAAAAACTTATTGTCCGACCCAGAAATTATTGATGAGTTAGAGGAGTATCGGTCAAGCTTAGCTTCTACTTTTTTGATAGAAAAAGAATTAGTGGAACCAGCTCTTAAAAAGCTTTACCAACGGCAGATGGAAGAAATTCGCGCAAGTCACATACTAATCCGACTTGAACAGACTACTTCTCCACCTGATACATTGGCTGCATATAATAAAGCTATGGAAGTTATTGGTAGAATTATTAAGGGTGAAGATTTTGGAAAGGTAGCTATGGAAACCTCTGAAGATCCATCGGTTGGACAAAATCACGGCGATATATATTACTTTACGAGCGGACAATTAGTGACGCAATTCGAGGATGCTGTTTATAACATGAAAGTGGGAGAGATTTCACAAAAGCCGGTAAGAACGGTATTCGGTTATCATATAATTAAAGTTACTGACCGAAAGCCCGCCACCGGAAGTATTCGTGTGCGACATATAATGGCGAGGTTCACAACTTCTAAACCGGATTCAGCCGATTCTGCTGCTGCGTATGCAAGAATATTGGCAGTACAAGACAGTTTGAAAAATGGCGGTGACTTCTCCTCGCTTGCCGAAAAAAAATCTGAAGATCCCGGGAGCGCTAAAGAAAGTGGTGATTTAGGTTACTTTACACGACGCCGCTGGGTACAACCATTCGATGAAGCAGCTTTCAAGTTGAAGGTAAATCAAATATCGGATATTATTAGCACTCCTTATGGGTTTCATCTGATAAAATGTGAAGATATTAAATCTCTTCAGTCTTATGAAGAATTGAAACCTGAATTGCAACGCAATTTCCAATCGCAAAGATATAACGAAACTTACAATGAGTATGTCTCGAAATTGAAGACAGAGTATAATTATTCATTCGATGAAGCGGTGTTCGAAGAATTTTTATCTCATCTTGATTCGACTAAAACAACGAGCGATACAACCTGGTATAGTGGAGTGCCCACCGAAGTCAAGAATATGACAATTATTAAATTAACACAGCATGATATCAAAGTTGCTAAGGTAATAGACTTGATTAATAAAAGGCAGGATTTCAGAGGAATCCCGCTTGAAAAATTAGAACTGATGAAGCCGCTAACTCGCATCGGTGAGATTTATTTATTAGAAGAAAAATCTAAAAATTTGAACTCGAAATATCCCGAATTTAAAGATTTGATGCAAGAGTATCAGGACGGTGTCGTGTTATACAAAGCCGAGCAAGTCGAAATATGGGACAAGTTAAATGTTAGCGACTCTGCGCTTCATGTTTTCTATGATAATAATTTGGAGAAGTTCCAAATTCCTGACAGAGTCGATTACAATGAAATATTCGTAGGTTCAGATAGCTTGGCGCAAGAAATCAGCAAGATGCTTCAATCAGGCGCTGACTTTACAGAATTAGCAGGAACGTATAACGAAGATGCCGACCTTAAATCAAAAAAAGACGCAAACGGTTTTACCGACGTGGGTAATAACGAATTGGCAAAGATAGCTTGGTCGATGGAAATCGGATCGATATCTACACCGATTCTAACTGAAAAAGGCGGTTATAGTATAATTAAAGTGATCGCTAAAGAGCCGGCACGGCAAAAAAGTTATGAAGAAGCAGGCGCCGAAGTTTCTACCACTTTTCAAGAATACGAGCAGAAGCGTTTGGAAAAAGAATGGCTGGAACGCGTAAAAAGCAAATATCCTGTAAAACAATTTCCCGAAGTTTTACAGAAAGCATTTACTAAATAAAATATCATATTGATGCCTAAAATTTTAGTCGTATTCATCGGGTTTCTGATTATTTTCAACTCGTGCAAGAAAGATGAAACTCAGAAACCATTTATCGCCCGCGTTGGCGATTCGTATCTCACAGTTGAGGATGCCGAGAAATACGTAGAAGGTAACCTCGATACTGCCAACATCAGGCTCAAAAGCTTTATCAACAAATGGATCGAATCCGAGATACTTTACCAAGAAGCTGCAAAAAAAGGAATACCGGAATCCGAAGAAATCAAGCAGCAGTTAAACGAAGTCAAAAAGCAGTTAGCAGTTCAATTGTTTATCGATAAAGAAGTTTATGCTGATTCTAACGAAATTAGCGATTCGGAATTGTATTTATACTATGAGCTACATTCAGAAGAATTCACTTTACGAGAAGATGCAGTGAAATTAAATTTAGCTGCATTCAAGGATAGGCAATCGGCGAACAATTTACGGACGTCCGTGCTCAAGGGGAAGAGCTGGGCTGATGCGATGAATAAACTACAGACAAATGAAGATGAAAGAAAAAATCTACAGATGTATGTTTCAGCTCATTTGTTTACACAACTTACTTTATATCCAACAGAATTGTGGAAAGTCGTTCAAAATCTTTCCAAAGATGACGTTTCATTCCCTGTAAAAATCGGAGACGTGTTTTATATCGTGCAAGTTATAGAAAAATTTATGAAAGGTTCTGTAGCCGACCTCGATTTGATAAAAGATGAAGTAAGAACCAGATTAACGATAGAAAAAAGAAAGTCGAAATACGCAAATTTACTTGCCGACCTTCAAAAAAAATATTTAATCCAAATTAATATAGATTCCTTACAACCAAAATGATAAATAAAAAAATAAAAATATTACTGATTCTCGGAATCGCTCTTGTTTTCACTCAGGAAATTTTTCCCCAACGAAATGTATTAGACAGGATTGTAGCTATCGTCGATAAGGAGATAATTGTTGAATCCGAGCTTAATCAGCAAGTGGATTTTTTCGTCTCTAACAACAAAGTTGACCCGAACACGCCCGGTTTGAAACAGCAAGTATTGGATGTAATGATAAATGAAAAGTTAATTCTTGCAAGGGCGATAGAAGATACTAATGTTTTTGTAACGGAAGACGAAGTTACGCAACA
>JAHJRJ010000177.1 GCA_018830765.1 Bacteroidota bacterium
GTGTCATCTTGCGGTTTTCTACCTTGAACTATCACAATTGCTGCAAGGTCTTTTAGAACAGCCACGGCGGCGATGTTTATGTGAATTTGCATCGTAATCCAAATATTTCCAGCTTTGCTGTTTGCAATCACATCGCTCATAAGGTCACTCGCGTAACCGCCAGTGATTTCTTGATTTAATTTATTTTCGCCGCTGCATACTTTTAGCTGTAATTTTTCAACTATTTCATTTAATGTCATGTTTTAAATTTTCTCTTATATTTTTACTATGTTTTTTAACTGTTTCAAATAAATCGCCTGATAATGATTCAAATTTTTTCATTGCAATAAAAATGCAATCATCGGCTTCGGCTGTACCGATAATTACATCTTCAGCAAACGTGATGCAGGTTGGAGAACCACAAGCACCGCAATCAATCTTTGGAAGTGTTTCATAGAACCGCTGTCGCTGATGCATTTTCTGAATTGCCATCGCTACGTCCGTGTCGAGCGGGTGCATTGGGCTTGCCGGTATTTTACCTGGCAATGAGAAGTAATTCTTTTGGAATAACTCTTTTATCTTTTCACGTTCCTGACATGATTTTCCACCGAACTTTTCTATCATTCGAAGAACTCTGCCTCGAGCGATATACGAATTCTCAACCGTCAATGATCCGCCGACACAACCAGTTTCGCAAGAATGGCATTCTATATATTGAACATCTTTAAGTTTTCCATTTTCTATTTCTTCAAAAATTCTAATAGCATCATTCAGACCGCCGATTGCGATACAATCTTGTTCTTTGAGCGAAGTAACCTGCCCGCCAAGTATGGTCCATCCTAAACCAAGTCCACGAACTTCTTCATTATCACTTTTGCCATCTTCTTGTGAAATCACATGTAAAAGTGTCGGATAAATTTCTGAAATTGAAATAGTGCCGTCAACGAACGAATGTTTTTTCCTTGGTGGAAACTTAATCGAGACCATCTTTGCAGGACATGGAGTTAAGTAGATAACGCCGATTTCACTTTCTTTTAAACCCAATTCCTTCATTTTTATATTTTTTGCTTCACGTGCTGCAATTTCCATTGGCGATTCTATAGGAATCAAATTCTCAAGAAGATTTGGATAACGTACCTGAATTAAACGTACAATAACCGGGCAAAATGGCGATATAAAAGGTCGTGGTTGAACGTTTGTATCCAAAAATTCTTGAATTGCAATGCTTACTGCTTCTGAAGCACAGGCAACATCGTGCGCATCGTTAAAGCCAATTTTTTTCAAACCGTTAAGAACTGCCGCTGGAGTTACATCTTTTCCGAATTGTGAATAAACAACCGGCGAAGGTAACGCAATTGTGTATTTGAATTTTGAAAAATCGCTGAAAGAACTCGTCATAGGTACTATTGCATTATTAGGGCAAACACGCACGCACCCGCCGCAATCGATGCAGCGGTCTTTTAGCAACGATGCTTTACGCCCGCGAACTCGGATAGCTTGCGTCGGACAAATTCGCATGCACGCCATGCGTCCTTGGCATTTTTCTCTATCAATTTTTATCGACCTAAAATCATCTTGCATTTTCTTTATTCAATTAATATTAATAATTATTTCTAATTTAGTTCCTTTGCCCACAACAGATTCGATATTAAAAACATCAGAATTTTTTTTGATGTTGGGCAAACCCATACCGGCACCGAAACCCATTTCACGCATCTCGTCTGTAGATGTCGAATAACCTTCTCTCATTGCTAATTCAACATCGGAAATTCCGGGACCTTCGTCGCTTGCAACAATCTTAATCTGTTTCGGATTTATTTCGAGAACGAATTCTGCACATCGGGCATACATTACAACGTTCATTTCAGCTTCATAAGAAGCAATTGCAACTCTTCTGATCGTTTCGGAATTAATACCCAACTGCTTTAAAATTGTTTTAATTTCAGTTGAAGCTTTTCCGGCATTGATAAAATTACTTCCTTCAATCTTAAAAGATTGTGTAAAGGGTTCGACCATTTGTTTA
>JAHJRJ010000178.1 GCA_018830765.1 Bacteroidota bacterium
GGGCTTAATACTAAGAAATCCCACAGTCCTATTTCCTTTGCATAGACAGCTAAAGCTTTCCGATTCACGAGGCGTGACCGCATCTTTGTCAAATCGCCTTCATCCACATCGGGAAAATTATTATACAAATACTCACCCACGACCATATTGAGGATGGAATCGCCTAAGAATTCCAATCGCTCGTTGGATTTGAATTCTCCATTGGTGAATTGTGATATAAATGAACGGTGAGTGAGAGCTTGATAAAAATATGCAGGATTTTTTATTCTGCATCCTATTATTTTTTCAAGCTTTTTCAGATTGACATTTTGATATATTTCTTTGTAAGACCCTGCTTGATTTGAGTGCAGATAAAGTTTTTGCCAGATTTTATTGAATATCTGACTGAAAAATCTCATATATTATCTGTATATTTTTTGAAAAGCAACGAAGCATTATGTCCGCCGAAACCGAATGTGTTACTGATAGCAACATTGACTGTTTTTTGAATGGCTTTATTTGGGACATAGTTTAGATCGCAATCAGGATCTGGAAACTCATAGTTAATTGTTGGTGGAATTACGCTATCGGTAATAGATTTTATGGTTGCGATGGCTTCTACTCCACCTGCAGCGCCCAGTAGATGTCCGACCATGGATTTGATTGAGCTGACGTGTAGTTTATAAGCGTAATCACCGAATAAAGTTTTTATAGCTTGAGTTTCGTTTTTATCGTTATGGGGCGTTGAAGTTCCGTGAGCGTTTATGTAATCGATATCTTCCTTTTGTAAACCGGCATCCTTGATGGCTAAGTTCATAGAGCGCACGGCCCCATCACCGCCTGGGGCTGGGGCTGTGATATGGTACGCATCGGAAGTTAAACCGAATCCAGCCAATTCTGCATAAATTTTAGCGCCACGGTTTTTTGCGTGTTCGAGTTCCTCAAGAACCAGAACGGAACCACCCTCGCCCATCACAAAGCCGTCCCGTTGAGCATCAAATGGTCTGCTGGCTTTTTCGGGTTCGTCGTTGCGGGTTGATATTGCTTTCATCGCGTTAAACCCGCCTATTCCGATGGGACAGATTGACGCTTCCGAACCTCCTGTAAACATAATGTCTGCATCGCCCCGCTCAATAAGCATCATTGAGTCGGCAATGGCGTGCGAGGCAGTAGCACAAGCCGACGTTGTTGCGTAGTTAGGACCTTTAATTCCGAAACGTATCGCAATATATCCTGAAGCAATATCGGCGATCATCATTGGAACAAACAGAGGACTAAGCCGGTGCGGTCCGTTGGTAAATAATTCTTTAGATTGGTGGTAGTATGTCCACATACCGCCAATTCCTGAACCGAAAACTACACCGATTTTATCACAGTTCTCTTTTTCGAAATTTAAGCCCGAGTCTGCAGACGCCATTTCGGCAGATGCTAAAGCAAAATGTGTAAAAGGGTCCATTCGCTTAACCGATTTTTTATCGATGAATGTGACCGGGTCAAACCCCTTTACTTCCGCCGCAATCCGTGTGTCGTAACCTGATGCATCGAATTGTGTGATATTTGCTACACCACTCTTTCCAGCAATCAAATTCTTCCAGAATTCATCTACTGTAAGACCGAGCGGTGTGATAGCACCCATTCCGGTTACTACCACGCGACGCCTTGATTGAACTTGTCCCATTGTAAAGCCCATATAATTTATTCGTTATTGTATTTTTGCTGTTAAATAATTGATTGCATCACCGACAGTGCTGATTTTTTCGGCGTCTTCGTCCGGAATCTGTATTCCGAATACTTTTTCAAATTCCATAACTAATTCTACCGTATCCAGCGAGTCGGCGCCTAAATCGTTTGTAAATGAAGCTTCAGGTGTTACTGCAGACTCTTCGACACCAAGCTTGTTCATGACGATTTCTTTTACTTTTGCATTAATATCACTCATGTTATATCTCCTTTTATTGTTTTAATTGATTAGTAGTTAATAAAAAAAATTACATATACAAACCGCCGTTGACGTTAATTACCTGCCCTGTAATATAATCAGAATCGGGTGAAGATAAAAATTTTACTACCGCAGCAATATCTTTGGGTTGTGCAGTGCGTTTAAGCGGAATTGCGTCGGTTAGCAATTTACGCTGGTCGTCCGTTAGCTTTGCGGTCATCGCAGTTTCGACGTAGCCGGGCGCGATTGCATTGACTTGTATGTTCCGCGAAGCCAATTCTTTAGCAACCGATTTCGTGAATCCGATAATACCTGCTTTCGATGCCGAATAATTTGCCTGTCCAGCATTGCCCATCACACCTACAACCGAAGAGATATTGATTATCTTGCCGGACCTTTGACTCATCATCGAGCGAATTACGGCTTTTGTATAATTAAAAACACTCTTTAGGTTAACCGTAATTACTAAGTCCCAATCTTCTTCAGTCATTCGCATCAAAAGCCCGTCCCTCGTTATACCGGCATTGTTTACTAAAATATCGATCCGGTTAAAATGGCTGATTACTCTTTCGACAGCTTGATGAGCTTCCGTAAATGAGGCTGCGTTGGAATTTATACCTAAAGCATTAACTCCAAGAGCTTGAATTTCTTCAGCGGTTGCATTTATGTCAGCTTCGGGCGCGATGTCCGTGAAAGCTATGTTCGCGCCGGCTTCGGCTAACTCTAATGCGATAGATTTTCCGATGCCGCGAGCACCTCCGGTAATTAATGCTATTTTATCTTTTAAGGTCTTCATCTTTGTTGACTTTCAAATTTATTCTTTTTTAACTCACTTTAGAGGGTTCTCGAAAATCGAACTCAACCCCTAACAAAGTTCAAGCAAATGCTTGGGGCTGACCAAAAAGTGGAAGATCCCTTGTAGTGCGAACTTTAGTTCGCTTAAATTTCATCAAAAAGCGAAATGAATTTCGCTCTACATCCCTCTCAAAGAACTTATTGGTCACCCTCGTTGGGGGATGAGTTAAATTCAAAATCTAAAAATTTAAATATGGGCATCTCTAAAAACGTATTGGTTACTTGAATTTTTTTGCCACAAAGACACCAAGACACGAAGTTTCACAAAGATTTCTTCGTGTTTCTTTGTGGCTTTGTGCCTTAGTGGCAGTTTTTCCGATTATCATTTGAGTTTTTAGAGATGCCCATATGTTTTTATACCTCTACGTACCATAAGTAACTCAGTAAGTTTGCGATAATGTTCTTCACCCAGAATATATACGAATTCATCTTTGCAGGCATTAATTATGTTTTCCGGCAAACTTTCTTTAGCCGTGCAGCAGAGAGCTTTATCGTTCATCATATCGTCAAAAGTCAAAACGTTTTCCGCAACGACTATCGGAAAAGCGATGCAGTAGAAGGGTTTTATCGCCCACCTATCCAATCCTAATGAAACTGCAGTAACTTGTAGAACACATCTTTTTTCCTTATTCAAAAAAACGCATTTGTCGTTATAGACTTGAGTCCCAATACATACTCCACCGGGGAAATCAGCATCTTGCTCTGTTTGTGCTTCGAACCAGACCAACTCATCTATCGTTTGAGTCTCGTCCATGTGTTTTTTAATAATATCTTTATATTCCAAAATTTTCTTATGGTCTTCTAAACTTATATAAACACCATCCGAACAACACTCGCCGGTACAGTCGTTTGGATTGCAGCCCGTAGCTAATCCGAGGTTAAAAAGGTTTTCATCAACTACATAATTTTTTATTTTTAAGGTTCTATTTTCCATAAGAATTTAATAATGTCGATATATCTTGATGTCTATCGATACCGATTGTTTTTACATCAGGATTTATCCTTTTAATTAAACCCTGTAATACTTTTCCTGGACCGATTTCGATGAATGAATTTACGCCGTCGTTAATCATGTTGCGGATGGAATCTTCCCAAAGCACAGCGCTGGTAACTTGTTTTTCCAGTGATGAGCGGATTTCTTCCGATTTAGTAATCGGTTTTGCGGTTACATTTGTATAGACGGGGATCCTCGCATCGTTAATCATAACATTTTCTAAAGCGTTTATTAACCCGTTTTGGGCGGATTGCATTAGAGGTGAGTGGAAGGCACCGCTGACGACGAGTTCCTTTACCATCTTTGCGCCTTTGGTTTTTGCAATCTCCATCGCTTTGTGTACACCCGGCACCGAGCCGCTAATTACTATTTGTCCGGGTGAATTGAAGTTTGCGCATTGTACGATGCCGGCAGAGCTTGCTTCTTTGCAGATTTCTTTAACGACTTCCGGTCCTAAACCGACGACGGCAGCTAGTGTGCCCTTCTGTTCATCGCCGGCTTTTTGCATCAGCTCACCGCGCAGGCAGACTAATCTCAAGGCATCCTCGAAGTTTAAGGATTCAGCAAATACGAGAGCAGAGTATTCACCGAGTGAATGTCCCGCAGTGCATACAGCATCAAAATTATGACCGAGTAATTTTAGCAAAATAACACTGTGAAGGAAAATTGCGGGTTGAGTATTCTTGGTTTGACGAAGTTCGTCTTCAGGTCCTTCGAAACAAATCTTACTGAGTTGACTGCCGATTATTTCGTCGGCTTGATCAAATAATTGGCGAGCAAGCCCCGATTTTATCGGGGCAAGCTCAACATTGTCGTATAAATCCTTACCCATTCCTACATATTGAGAACCTTGACCGGGAAAAACTATGGCAGTTTTTAGCATATTGATGATTATTTGGATTTAAAATCTACAGCCCATGTTAAGAGAATTGCACCCCACGTATAACCTGCCCCGAAGCTGGCAAGCACTACCGTATCGCCTTTTTTTAGTTTATTTGCTTGCCACCACTCTGATAAGCAAAGCGGAATTGTAGCGGCAGTTGTATTTCCGTATTTTTCAATGTTAATCATAACCTTCGACCTGTCAAGCCCCATTCTATTAGCAGCAGCATCGATGATACGTAGATTTGCCTGGTGGGGAACAAAGTAATCGATGTCGTCGCCGGTTAAATTATTCCTCTTTAAAATCTCTTCTGAGACGTCAGCCATCCCGACTACGGCGACTTTAAATACGGATTTTCCGTCCTGGTAAATGTAGTGCATTTTTTTGTCGACGGTTTCGTGCGTAGGTGGGTTTAAACTTCCACCGCCTTTCATATACAGAACCGAAGCGCCACTTCCGTTTGCATATAGTATATGGTCGAGGATACCTAATTTATCGTCTTCGGATGGTTCGAGTAAAACGGCTGCAGCGGCATCGCCGAATAGGACGCAAAGGTTCCGGTCGGTGTAATCAGTTATGGCGCTCATTTTATCGGCGCCAACGACAATAACTTTTTTATACCTGCCGGTTTCTATCATTTGCGAACCAACAACCAGAGCGTACACGAAACCCGAACAAGCCGCTGAGAGGTCGAAACCCCACGCTTTTTTAGCGCCCACCTTGCCCTGTACTATCGTGGCAGTCGGAGGGAAAAACATATCGGGCGTAACGGTTGCAACAATAATAACATCAATTTCCTCCGGTCCGATACCTCTGTTTTTTAAAACGTTTTCTACAGCTTTTACCGCCATATCGGAAGTAGCGCCATTTTCAAGGATACGCCGTTCCGAGATACCTGTGCGTTCGCGTATCCACTCGTCGGATGTATCAACCATTTTCTCGAGGTCACTATTGGATAAAATTTTGTTGGGCACATAATGTCCGACAGATGTTATTGCTGCCCGAATATTATTATTATAAATTTTATTGTCGTTCATTTTTATTGACTAACATTATTTCTGCGATATGGCGGTCAACCTCTTTTATTAACATGTCTTCAGCTTTTAATATCATATTCATAATTGCCTTAGGTGTCGAGCCGCCGTGTCCGATAATAGATATACCATTGACACCTAACAACGGCACTCCGCCGTGTTCTTGATAATCGAAGTCTTTCAATATTTTTTTAAGCGTTCTGTACATCAAACCGACCCATATTTTATTAAGTAGATTAGAAGCGGTGTAGTCCTTAAATTTTGCTTTTAAAAGTCCTAATACGCTTTCAGCAAATTTGAGCACAATGTTTCCGACAAAACCGTCGCATACGATTACGTTTGCTTTGCCTTTTAAAATATCTCGACCTTCGATGTTTCCGATAAAATTTAATTTACTTTTCTGAAGTAAGTTATAGGCTTCGAGAGTTATTTCGTTGCCTTTTGTACTTTCTTCGCCGATGTTTATAAGTCCGACAGTAGGATTATCATACCCAAGAATGTAGTTAGCATAAATGCTGCCCATCATTCCGAATTCGAGTAAATGTTGAGGCTTGCAATCGACGTTAGCGCCGGCATCGAGAAGTAAGCAAGGTCCTTTTTCGGTAGGGAAGGGTGTTCCGATTGTCGGGCGGCTAACACCTTCAGCTCTGCCAAGGATGATAGTTGATGCCGACATGACTGCGCCCGTGTTACCTGCACTGATGAAAGCATCAGCTTTTCCTTCTTTGTGAAGAGTTAAGCCGACAGTGATAGAAGAATCCTTTTTTTGTTTAAGCGCAACAGTCGGAGATTCGTCCATTCCGACAACTTCAGTAGCATTCACGATTGAGAATCTTAATCCGTTTATGGAATGTTTTTCCAATTCCTTTTTTATCTCATCTTCTCGTCCTACGAGAATAATGTCGAACCGGTTGGAAGCGTGGCGAAGTGCGTCGAGTGCACCCGCAACGATATTCTGAGGAGCAAAATCTCCCCCCATCGTATCTACTGCTATTTTTATTTTCTTTTTAATTGATAATGGACAAAAGTTGGATGTTTAAATAAAACTTAAATCAAACCTACCGGGAACGTAAAATTATTTTGTTTCTTTAGAGATAATTATAGCCCTACCGTTATAGTAACCACAATTCGGGCAAGCGCGATGCATAAGTTTTTGTTCATGGCAGTTAGGGCATTCGCCTAATGCTGGTAACGAAGCTTTGTAGTGTGTTCTACGCTTTGCACCACGTGATTTTGAGTGTCGTCTTTTAGGATTTGGCATTTAATAAATCTCCGTCTATTAATATATTTTTATCTGTCTTCCTCTGTTTTACAATTGCATTTTATGTCGTTCAGATTTTTACCGCACGTCGGGCACAACCCCGCGCATTCATCTTTGCAGACTAATTTTATAGGCATAGCCAACAATAAATATTGTCTTACGTCCTCGGCTAAATCTAAATATACTTTATCGATGCTGATAACTTGAACATCGTCTGAGTCGTTGACTGTTATACCACGGTCTTCATAAGTATATAAAACATTGTATGAAGTTTGGAGATGGTGAAGGAATGGATTTAAACAGCGGTCGCATTCGACATCAGCATCAGTTTCCAAATCCGAAGTCAAAAAAATTTTATTTGTGGCTTTATCTAACCGTGCGTTAACATTTAATGGTTTGTTAAACCTTTTATCTAAGTCAAGCTGGCGAGGTTCAACTTTAAATTCATATTCGTGAATACCATCCGAAAGCTTTGAGATATTAATTCGTAAACCTGCTTGTTCGTATTTTTTGTCTGAATGCGGAGGTTTCATTTTCAAACCAAAATCTTTTAACAAAAAAACCTTTAAAATATATGGAAATTTGAGTCGATAGTCAAGAATGGGTTCAATCTCGAATTGCGCTATAAAAAAGGTAACCCCAAATTCGATGCTTCACGAAAAGAGAAAACTAACGTACGAGCAAGCACGCCGTTGCTTTTTCCTCTATAAACGATCAATTCTCTCGCGGCAAAAACTGTGGAGCGAATACAACTATCTGTCAATCTCAGTTATAACCTCGCCTTATCAAATGAATGAGCGTCGTGGTTGCGTTTGTTATGTGAAGCGCCGCCATTTTTGTTATTCAATCTCTCCTTCATCTAAGATAATAGTCCCATTTTTACCTGAATACATCCTCTTATTATAAGAGTTAAATTCATACTTTACATCCAGTGACAGAGATTCTATAGATAATATTTTGTAATGCTTACACTTATAGATATGTTTGTTCCCTTTTTCTCCAGCAACATAAATTTCAAATGATAATATGAAATGGGGTGCGTCATAGGTTACTTTAAATTCGTCGGAGGGAGAAAAATAAAAACTTCTTTATGTTGTTCCTATCTTCTCAATATTGTAAGTTTTGCATTCTAAATAATAAGGAGTCTTATTGAACCAGAACAGTATATCAGGATAGCCCATAGCTTTTTTATGTCCGCTTGGACCTACTGGGATATCCGCATTTAAACCTAACGAATTTAATGCATTCTTAACATAAGGCTCTATATCATTTCCTATTTCATTTGGTCTTGGTCTTAAAATTCCTATTTTATTTATCGCCTTTCCTGCGCTTAATGCAGATTGTTTTAATAAATTTAATACCTGTTGATGTTTTGAGTTTTTAAAATCAAAAGACATAACTTTTTTGCCTGTCATGGCTTCTATAACTATCAATTAACCCTCAACATATTTTCCACAATAAGGGCAGGTAACAATCCCGATAAATTCTTTATCAATACCAAATTCTTTATTACAATGAGGACATTTTAGTTTAGCATCTATAAAATAAAAATTGTCTATGTCTAAATCCTTCAGTTTTTCAATGGCTTTCTTAATAAAAACACTCTTATTTCTCATGATGCTTTCTCCTTCCTAATCATAATACTTGTTTAATATATGGCAATGGGTTCCATTATACTCTTTTCTAATTCTATATTGGGTTTTTTCTCCCTTTGTATAGTATATCAGGAGAATATCTGAAATTGGTCCCGCTACTTTTCCTGAGAGAAATTTTAAAAGATTGCTTTCTTTAATATATTCAAATTTAGTACAATAAAGATATTCCAATATGCCTTCCTTTTTAAGTCTCTCAATTACAGAAGCACTGCATAACCATGTCCCGTCCATATCTGGATTGAATAAATTTGTTTTAATATTCACGTAAACTGTTATTTTTTCTAAATTAACGATAATTACATCGTATCCACTCCAGTTACCATATTTCACATTATCTTTTCCAAAAAAGTCAATGGCAAAACTAATTACATGTTTTTCAATAATATCAGAGAGTGTTCTTGTTGAAAGTTCAATATCATATTTTCCTGCTATGGATGTAAGTTTGTTGTCATTTA
>JAHJRJ010000179.1 GCA_018830765.1 Bacteroidota bacterium
AAGAGTTTGGAGAATTGGAAAAATGGATAGTTGGAGTGCTAGATTTTTGGTCAACGACTCTGACGAGTCTTTGACTCGTAGAGATTAATGGGGAATCAGTATAACTTTTAATCAATTTCTAAGCAACTAATTTCTTTATAGTTATCGTCATCGATAAAATGTTTTAATCGTTGACTCGCTCTCGTATTTCCAGACTTTAATAAAATCTTCGATCGTTCGATACATATATTCTCCTTTTGTTTGTTTGAATGATAATAAAATTTGAGTAGTAAAACAATATTCACAACTAATTACCCTTCCGTGTGGATTTTTGATGGGTTAATTCGAGGTGTTGACAGTCGACAATTTACTTTCTATATTTTACGTAGAATATATTATACCCTCTTTGCCAGGGTGTATTACTTACGGAGATACAATCGAAGAAGCAATAGAGTTGGCAAAGGAAGCAATCGGTTTATATAGGGAGTCATCATATTTTCTATCATTACGAATCTAAAAAGCGAGTAGTTGTTCCGTTTCATAAAAAAGATTTGCCAAGAGGAACCTTGTATGAAATATTGAAACAAGCCGGTACCAGTCGCGATGAGTTGATTGATAAATAATTCAAATTTGGAACTTTTATTTACAATTCGTATGTTAATCAGTGCGTATGGCAAGATACAACATACATAAAACCCTAATTATCGGATTTACAGCACTATTTGTCGTGTTTAACGTCGGTTTGCCGGTAATCATCCACACTTGTGAGATGATGAAAACCGCTTCAATCTCCACTTGCGATATGTGTCATATGGAATCACAGCAAGATAACCAAGCGCGATTTAATCCCTTAACATCTTCTTGCTGCAAAAAAGTTATTGTCGCAGAGCCAAACAAGATTGAGTTTCTCCAAACACAAAAAAATGATCTGTTTTCATCAATCCAACACTCTATTACTCCGACCATCCATTCTTTCGCACTTGATGAACCAACTTCAATAGCACAATTACACAATTTTAATCCTCACTCCCCTACTATCTACCAAGACATTCCAATCTTGAATTCTTCACTTCTGATTTAGATTTCTAAATCCCTGTCCGAACGACTGATATTAAGCTATGCAACGTTCGGTCGGTCGGGCGAAACTCTAATCCGCTTCTAGCGGACTAAACTCAAATTTCTGATTCGTTAGTTCTGAATTTCATTATTTGAATTTGTTTAGAGTTTGGATATTATCATTTAGAATTTTTTAAATCATTCATAACAGGCAAAATATGAAAACCATAATTTGGTTATTACTCATTTTCTTACAATTAAATTTAATCGCACAAGAGAAGCCGAAACTTATTTTAGAACAACTGATTGATGAGGCGCTCAACAATAACCTCGAACTTCAAGCGTTTTCGGAAACTGTAAAAGCATCCGAAGCAAAAATTCCACAGATGCGTTCACTCGATGACCCAGAGCTCACTTTCCGTTTGATGGAAATGCCAGGATTAAAACCAAACGAAGCAATGAATGCTAACATCGAGTTGATGCAGATGGTACGCTTCCCCACAAAAATATCGACGGAGGCGAGGATAGCAGAATTAGAAGCCAACCGTGCACAACAGCTTTACAACGAAAAATCAGTTGAAATAATTATGAAAGCAAAATCGGCTTTTTATGAATTGTGGATGGCTCAACAGAGTTTAGAACTCAATCGGGTAAATTCCGAGTTGATGAAACAGTTTTTGCAGATTGCTCAAACGCGTTATGCGGTTGGAAAGATTTCGCAGCAAGACGTTTTGAGAGCGCAAGTCGAAATTGCAAAATTGGAAAAGGAACGGCTCGGTTTTTCAGAAATGGAAGAAGCCGCACTCGCTATGCTTGCTTCGCTTTTGAATAAAAATATTTCGGATTTTACCGGAACAGCAACCGCACCAGATACAATATTTTTCGATTTAGATATTAAACAAATTCAAGTTTACGCATTAAAAAATTGCTCGAAACTCCGAAGCGATTCGCTGATGGTTGAGAAGGATAAAGCAATGCACAAACTTGCAACACTAGAGTACTTGCCCGATTTCAAAGTCGGAGTTGAATACGTTTCCTCGCCGATTACAGGTTTCCGCGGTTGGAGTTTACTGGCAGGAGTCTCTCTCCCGTTTTCATTCTGGACTTTAGGTAAAGCCAATGCGCGAGTCGAAGAAGCGTCAGCAAATATTTTAAAATCAACGGCTATGTATAAAGACGAACGGAATATGCTGCTCTCGAAAGTGCGTGAATATTTTGCAAAGTCGAATTCTTTGAAAAGTCAGTGGGAATTATACCAGAATAATATAATTCCGCTTGCCGAGCGAACTTTACAGGTTACATTAACGAATTACCAAACCGGTCAGACGGATTTCTTAATGCTTTTAGATGCCTACAGGATGCTCGTGATGGAAAAGATGGAACAAATTATGACGCGTATGAAATTTGAACAAACACTCGCCGACCTTGAAAAAGAAATCGGCTGCAGAGATATTGAAGAAGTACTAAAATAGATTGAATGATTGAGTCATTGCATCATTGGAGCAATGGATAAATGGATAAATGAAAAAATCAAAAAGGAGATTTATATGAAAATAATTTTAATCACAATAATAATTTTATCATCACTATTGTTTTATTCGTGTGGAAGTGAGAAGAAATCGGACGCTGATGAACACGGCACACATTCCGAACAAACTGCCAAAGAATACTACACCTGCCCAATGCATCCATCAGTTGTATCAGACAGGCCAGGTGCTTGCCCGGTGTGCCATATGGATTTAGTCAAGAAATTGGCACAGTTAGAAGCCTCGGAGACTGAAATTTCGCACCTAGAAGCAGTGAGCCTCTCTCCTACTCAACGAATAATTGCAAACGTTTCAACATCAACCGTTGAACGTCGCGATATAAGTAAAGGCGTAGATGCAGTCGGTGTTGTAGATGTCGCAGAGCCGCTGCAAGCACAAGTAACCGCACGATCCCGTGGCAGAATCGAAAAACTCCACGTAAACTTCACAGGCGAGATTGTTAAAAAGGGGCAGCAGCTTTTTGAGTTATACAGCCCCGATTTAGTTTCGGCACAGCAAGAACTCATCCTTGCTTCCAACACAATCAAGAATATGAAATCTGCTGATGCAATCCAACGAAATTTACTCAATGCAACACGAAGTCGTTTGCGTATTCATTTCGGTCTTACTGAAAGCCAAATATCCGAAATCGAACAATCACAAAATATAAAATCATCAATTGCATACCACTCCCCCATCTCAGGAACGGTTTTGTCTAAAAGTATTCAAGAAGGATAGTATGTAGATGAAGGAACGTTTCTCTATCAACTTGCCGATCTTTCTAATGTTTGGATTTATTTAGATGTGTATGAAAAAGATATCAAGGATGTTAAACTGAATCAGTCAGTTAAAATTATTTCCGAAGCGTATCCGAATGAGATTTTTTCCAGCAAAGTTACATTTATTGACCCCTCAATAAATCCTGAGACGCGGACCATCAGAGTGCGGACAGAATTTAAAAATCCCAATGGTAAACTCAAACCACAAATGTATGTTAAAGCATCGATTCTTGAAGTCACCAAAAAAGCACTAACAATTCCTGCATCGTCAGTGATACATACAGGGAAAAGAAATGTTGTGTGGGTGGAAGTTAAAGAAAATACATTCGAACCTCGCGATGTTAAATTAGGCATTGATGATGGTTCTTACGTGGAAGTAATCAGCGGACTCAATGAAGGCGAATTTGTAGTAGTTACCGGTGGTTATCTTATTGATTCTGAAAGCCAGCTCCAACAGCCGGCTTCTGCAGGCGTTCATCAGCACGGTTCAGGTGCAGGCAGCACAACAACGATGAGTGCCGAAGAGATGGCAACTACTGTAAAGATCATTGTTGATGGCACATACAAGCCGGATGTCATTCACGCGAAGAAAGGACAAAAACTAACAATCTACTTCGAACGCCACGATGAATCAAAATGCACTGAAGAAGTTGTGTTCAAAGATTTTAACATCCGTAAAATGCTGCCGTCACATAAAATTACAAAGATTGAGATTACGCCGAAAGAAACCGGTGAGTTCCGATTCACCTGCGGAATGGAAATGCTTGAGGGAAAGTTGGTTGTAGAATAATAGATATACAAACTTTGACAAACACTTTGCGATCTTTGCGGTTCTTGGCGACCTTTGCGTGAAAAAATACGTTGCAAAACCGAAGTTCAAACTCTTTGTAAACTTTGGTCAGAAAACTGATTTAAAAAATATTTCACGCAAAGAACGCAAAGAATTCGCAAAGCGCGCTAAGATTAGAACGTGCGTCAACTATGTTTATTAATAAGTTTGCTTTAAAAAATAATAATTGTAACATAATGGCAATTTTATGATAGAAAAAATAATTGATTACTGCGCAAGAAATAAATTTATTGTCATAATCGCCTATTTATTAATCATTGGCTGGGGCATCTGGGCTGTTATTCATACACCGTTAGATGCAATCCCCGATTTATCCGAAAATCAAGTCATCGTCTTTACAGAATGGATGGGACGTTCCCCCAAATTGGTTGAAGACCAGATTACCTTTCCGCTCACGACTGCTCTTCAAGGAATTCCCGAAGTACACGCTATTCGTGCTCAATCGATGTTCGGTATGTCTTTCATCTTCATCATCTTTGAAGAGAAAACCGATTTATATTGGGCGCGCAGCCGGGTGTTGGAAAAACTCTCCGTTGTTCAACCCTTGCTGCCGCAAGGATCAAAAGTTCAACTCGGTCCTGATGGGACGGGTGTCGGGCATGTCTTCTGGTACACCGTCGAAGGCAAATACGATTTAGGAACGCTTCGGTCAATTCAGGATTGGTACATCAAACTAAACTTACAAGGTGTTCAGGGTGTTGCTGAAGTCGCTTCAATAGGTGGATATGTTAAGCAGTACCAAATCGACATCGACCAAAATAAGATGAAAGCATACAACGTATCCATAACCGATATCCGGAATGCGGTAATGCGCTCGAACAACGACGTCGGCGGAAAGATTCTGGAAATCTCTGATGCAGAATATTTTGTTCGCGGTCAGGGATACATCCAATCGGTGCGTGACATCGAAAATATAGTTGTTGGAACAAGTTCAACAGGAACACCAATTTACATACGTAATATCGGCGTCGTTCAACTCGGCGGTGATATCCGCCGCGGTTCGCTTGAAAAAGACGGAAAAGGTCAGGTAGTTGGTGGTATCGTTGTGATGCGTTATAACGAAAATGCCAAAGATGTTATCGACCGTGTAAAGAAAAAGATTGAGGAAATTAAATCGGGCTTACCTGAAGGTGTTAAAATTGTTCCGGCATACGACAGAAGCGATTTAATAATGGCAGCAGTCCATAACTTGAAAAACACTTTGATTGAAGAAGGAATTGTCGTCAGCATCATGATACTTATTTTCCTTTTGCATGTTAGAAGTGTGCTGAGAATTATTATCGAATTACCGATTGCCGTGTTGATTGCATTTATCGGAATGAAAATGTTTGGAATAACATCCAACATCATGTCGTTGGGTGGAATTGCTATTTCAATCGGTGTAATAGTTGACGCATCTATTGTTCTTGTTGAAAACGCATACCGTAATGTTGCACGTGCCCAACATGAAAAAGGAACATTAACGGATACAGATTATATCGAGATTGCAATTCTTTCGGCAAAACAAGTTGGACCTGCAATTTTCTTTTCTGTTGCTATTATGGTTGTTTCATTCCTTCCGGTATTTTTACTCGAAGGACAGGAGGGAAAGTTATTCAAACCTTTAGCATTTACAAAATCTTTTGTCATGATCGGATCAGCAATCATAGCTATAACGCTTGTTCCAATGTTAATGACTATGTTAACGCGAGGTAAATTCCGGTTAGAAAATCAAAATCCCGTAACACGGCACCTAAATAATTTTTACGCACCAATTATCAGATGGACGCTGAAATGGCGGAAGACAACGATTGCTATAAATATCTTTGCCCTACTTATTACAATACCGATGATAATGAATACCGGTTCGGAATTCATGCCGTCGTTGGACGAAGGAAGTTTGCTGTTTATGCCTATAACTTTGCCATCCGCATCTATTACCGAAGTAAATAGAATATTGCAGGTTCAAGATGCCATAATCAAAACAATACCGGAGGTCGATCTTGTTCTTGGAAAATCCGGCAAAGCCGAAACTTCTACCGATAACGCTCCTGTCAGTATGATCGAGACAATCATCATGCTTAAACCGAAGGACCAGTGGCGGCCGGGCATTACGAAAAACGATATAATTTCGGAACTCGATGCAAAATTACAGATTCCCGGTGTTCGGAACGGTTGGACACAGCCAATTATCAACCGCATCAATATGCTTTCGACCGGTGTGCGAACTGATTTGGGTGTGAAGATATTCGGTAAAAATTTGGATACACTTGAGCAACTTGCAATTAGGGCTGAACAGATTTTGAGAAAAATTCCCGGTGCCGCCGACTTATACGCCGAAAGAACACAAGGCGGTTTGTTCCTCGATATTAAAATCGACCGTGAAGCAGTTGCCCGTTATGGAATCAACATCGGCGATGTTCAGAACGTCATCGAAACTGCGATTGGCGGAGAAAATATCGGCACAGTCATTGAGGGCAGACAGCGATTCCCAATCCGTGTCCGCTACGAACGTGATTCGCGAGATAACATCGAAGCACTCAAAAATTTGTTAGTCCCTGTGAATGTTGGTAGTGTTAGAAACCAAATGTCAGAAACTAAAAGCCAAAGTTCTTCGATGACTTCATCGAGTGGTATGGCTTCTATGCCAACACAATCGAACATCCCCGCCCGAACGACTAATGTCGTTCAGTCGGGCGGGTCAAATCTATCTCGCGTTTCGTCCCGTTCTTACCTTCCGCTGAGTCAACTTGCAACAATTGAGATAGTCCCCGGTCCGCCAATGATTTCAAGTGAGAACGCACAACTCCGTTCACTTGTTTACTTAAATGTGCGCGGTCGTGATATGGGAAGTTTTGTCGGAGAAGCAAAAGAAGTTCTCAATAAAGAATTCAAATTGCCTGAAGGATATACACTTACCTGGAGCGGTCAGTGGGAAAATCAAATCCGAGCAAAGGAGCGTTTGCAACTAATGATGCCAATAGTATTTGCAATAATTTTTGTTATGCTTTATTTCGTAACGAAGGACCAAAAAGAGGCATTTGTTGTAATGCTTTCAGTTCCGTTTGC
>JAHJRJ010000180.1 GCA_018830765.1 Bacteroidota bacterium
AGTTTCTGAGCAGACAGTATATTAACAGAAATTAAAATTAAAAAGAAAAAACAGAATTTAGTATTTCTCAGAACTTTCAATTTATTCGTAAGCAACACCAAACCTTTTTTCTGCCACCCCTCCAATTCCTTGCCGCTAAAATATTTTATCTTTTTGAACATGATTTACAATTTACTGTCTGTATTGTTATTTGAAATTAGCATAATATAAAAAACTATTTTTTCATTGTCAATTCGATAAAATTGGCGAATCGTATCGGTTCCTTTTCGGTATCTAGTGAGCATGTTGCCGAATATCCAAAAATGTCTTTGCGAGTATCGAAGCGACGACCTACGGTCTCCCTACGGGATCGTAGAGAAGCGATCTCATATTTTGAGTTAATTTCAAAAGTGAGATTTGGCAACATGCTCATTATTTATTTATTAAATTACTTATCATTTCACGGATTTCATTTCCTTGATAAGGCTTTTGTATGAAACCTAAAGCTCCATGCTTTTTCAATTCTTCCTTTTTGTCAATCTCTAAAAAACCCGATGAGAAAATAAGTTTTACATCGGGCTTTATTTCTTTTATTTTTATGAAAGTCTCCATACCGCCCATCTTTGGCATACCGATATCGCTGACGATTAGGTCGATCTGATCTTTGTTCTTTTTAAATACTTCTAAACCTTCTAAGCCGTTATTAGCAGTCAACACTTTGTAGCCGGAGTTCGAGAGGAAATCGGAAAGAAGCATGATAAGCATCTCTTCGTCGTCGATTACCAAAATAGTACCGCCGCATTTTTGTTCGTGAGTAGGTTGAGGCGTAGGTTCGGATATTATTTTTTCTGTCGATTTGGGAAGGTAAACTGTAAATGTAGAACCCTTACCTACTTCGCTCTCGACTTCTATGTAACCGTTGTGTTGTTTTGTAACGCGGTGCACTATAGATAAACCCAAACCGGTCCCCTTGCCCAGCTCTTTAGTCGTAAAGAACGGGTCGAAAATTTTTGATTTTGTGCTTTCATCCAATCCGATTCCTTTATCTGTAACAGAGATGGCGATAAAGTCGTCTTTTTCTTCAATTTTGAATTTACGAGTTGCTTCTTCCTTTTTAATATCCTTTACCGAAATAGTTATCGATCCGCCCCCTGGCATCGCTTCGTGTGCATTTATACAGAGATTGAGCAAAGTCTGTTCGAGTAAGTTTTCGTCGGCGTTTACTGTATCGTTTTTTGTTTTAAAATCGACATTCAGGTGGATAGATTTAGGAAGAGTGTGGTGTAATATATTTTTGATATCTTTGATTATTTTTTTGATAGAGAGAGGTTTCAGTTCTGCTTCTTGCGCCCGTGTGAAAAATAGAAGTTGTCTGACAACGCTGCTGCCCCGGTTTGCCGCATCCAAAATCATGTTCAAATAATTATGTAGTTCTTCACTGTTGCTTTTCGTTTTAGCCGTTTCGGCAGATCCTACGATGATACCCAAAACATTATTTATATCGTGAGCAATTCCTCCCGATAACGTGCCGAGCGCTTCTAACTTTTGCGATTGGGCGAGTTGTTGTTCTAATGCGCGTCTATATTCTTCTGCTTTTATATTTTCCGTAATATCTTTTTGTACACCGAAATACCCGAATATTTTATCGTTCTCGTCTTGCATTAAAACATATTGACCGTCTATCCAGATTTTTTCCCAGGTTAGTTTTCGTTCCTCAGTAATCGTCCGCAAATAACCTTTATCTAAAAATTCTTTTAAGACTTGTTTACCATATTCAACGTTGTGCGCATATAAATCTTTAGTCGAAAGTCCAATCAATTCGGATTCGTCTTTTGCTCCATATTGTTCCGACAGTATTTTATTTACCATAGATATTTTCATATTTTCGAATACAAAATCTAATACTTTATCTTTATCGACGGAATCATTCCATTCGAATTCCATTCCTTCGGGTACCACCATAAAGAAACAGCCATCCATCGAAGTTCGGAAGAATATTTCTAACTGCATCTGGAGTTTTTGCTGCTGTTCTTCGGACTTTTTCTTTTCTGTGATGTCGCGGAATATCCCAAGAATGCGTATCTCGTCTCCTTCACCTTTAATCGGTACGGTATTGACTTCGACATCTCTGATTGTTCCGTTCTTACATAAAATTTTAAATTCGTACTTCGGATGGAGAATTTCACCGCGTCGGCGAGCTTCCCTGCGTCCTAAAACAAATTCTCGACTCTCAGGTGCTACTAGCGTTAAGAAATTAAATCCTTCGTTGCAAATCTCGCTACTCGTATATCCGGTTAACTCTTCGAACTTCGGATTAACATACTCGAATGAGCGGTCGACTAATAGATAAATGGCATCGTTTGCATTTTCTATCAGTAATTTATAA
>JAHJRJ010000017.1 GCA_018830765.1 Bacteroidota bacterium
GATGTCGTTATTTCTCCGGCTTTGGGCGGAATTGTAGTCGGACAGGAAGTCGGAAGACAACTGACTAGCCGGACGATATTTGCAGAACGACAAGATGGTGTTATGCAGATCAGGCGCGGATTTGAAATTAAACAGGGTGAAAATGTTCTTATATGCGAAGATGTGGTTACGACAGGCGGTTCTACGAAGGAAGTGATCGATATAGTCCATAGCAATGGCGGCAATGTAATTGGAATATCATCAATCGTTGACCGGAGCGGCGGAACGGTAAAGTTCGATGTTCCACACCAATTCTCCGTTTTGAAAATGGATGTTATTACTTACAACCCAAACGACTGCCCGCTCTGCAAACAAAATATCCCTATACTAAAACCGGGAAGCCGGTCAACCAAGTAGGAGAAACCAATGTTTGAAAATAAACTTTTATATCATACACTCATCGCAATCATCATCGTTATTGCGTCGTGGATAATCGGCAGGATATTAAAATCTGTAGTTAGCTTTATCGGGCGTAAAATTCTCACAAGAACCAAAACAACTTTGGACGATAAAATTATAGAAGTTATTCGCCGGCAGGTTACATTGCTTAGTGTGATAATAGGTTTCTCTATCGCAATCGAAGAAGTGCGGAAGGCACTAACTGCCGATCATATCACTCACAATCAAATATTAAATTATTTTTGTAATTATGATTGACCGTCCCTATCGAGTCGGTGATAGAATTCAGTTACCCTCCGGCGAAGTCGGTGACGTCGCAGAAATCGGTTTGCGCAGCACACGAGTGTTGAATTTTGATAATAATTATGTAGTCGTTCCAAACGCCGAGATGATAAAATCGAGAATTGTAAACTATTCGTACCCTCATAAATCAGTAAGGGCGTTTGTCGATGTGGGCGTTACTTATGGAACGGATATCAAAAAAGCGCGGCAGATATTATTGAACCTCGCTACAAATCATCCCGATTTGTTGAAAGAACCCGCGCCGGAAGTTTTTGTAATAGATTTCGCTCAATCGGCGGTAATGCTTCGCCTGAATATGCGCACGGATAACTTTAGGAAAAAATGGGTTGTGGAAACTTCGATACGTGAAAACATTTACAAAGCATTTGCAGAGGCAAAAATAAGAATATGGAACTAAAACTTCTTAAACGGAATATCATCTACAACGGAAAAGTCTTCAACGTAATTGTTGATGATGTTGAATACGAATCCGGGAATTACTTGATACGCGAAGTCGCCGAGCATTCCGGCGGCGCGGTAATCTTTGCGGTCTTCCCAGATGAAAAAATCATTCTGATTCGCCAGCACCGTTATCCGATTAATAAATTTATTTACGAGTTACCCGCAGGCAAACTTAACCCGAATGAAGACCCTCTCGATTGCGCCAAGCGAGAATTTGAAGAAGAAACCGGATACAAAGCCAACAAATGGCAGAAGCTCACCGCAATTTATACGACTCCCGGCTTTTGCAGTGAACAGCTTCATATTTATATGGCTCAAGATTTATATCCCGCAGAAAACGGGCGCAACTTAGAAGAAGGCGAGCTAACAATGACAGTCGAAATCCTCCCGCTCGAAAAAGTAATTGAGATGATTAAGAATCAGGAAATTGTTGACGGAAAGACGATTAGCGGTGTGATGGTGGGAAAAATGAGACTTGAAAAGAAATAATTGCCACGAATTACACGAATATTCAAAAAAAAATAAATCTAAATTCAAAAATCTAAAATCTAAAATTATTATGACCCCCGTAGAAATCATCAGAAAAAAACGCGACGGACAAAAACTCTCCCGCCAAGAAATGGAATTCTTAATTAAAGGATATGTCGAAGGCAAAATCGCAGACTATCAAATGTCATCTTTTTTGATGGCTGTTTACTTTAATAAAATGGATTTCGACGAGACGGCAGTATTCACGGATATAATGCTTCATTCCGGAATTGTGGTTGACTTATCCACTATACCGGGAATCAAAGTTGACAAGCACTCGACGGGCGGCGTTGGCGACAAAGTTTCGCTCATACTTGCACCAATGGTTGCAGCTTGCAGCGTTCCTGTGCCGATGATTTCGGGTCGCGGACTCGGACACACAGGCGGCACACTCGACAAACTCGAATCTATCCCCGGCTTCAAAACTAACTTAACACTTGAAGATTACAAATCTGTAATTGCTGACATCGGCTTAGTGATGATCGGCCAAACGAGCGAGATTGCACCAGCTGATAAAAAGATGTATGCTCTACGGGATGTTACTGGAACAGTGGAATGTATTCCACTTATAGCCGGGAGTATAATGAGTAAGAAATTAGCCGAAGGCATCGATGCACTGGTGCTCGATATTAAAACAGGCCGCGGCGCTTTTATGCAATCGAAGGCGGATGCAATCGAATTGGCAAAAACATTAATCGCAATCGGCAACAAATTCGGCAAGAAGACAATCGGATTTTTAACAGATATGTCGCAGCCGCTCGGCTATGCAGTCGGCAATTGGACTGAAGTAGTTGAATGCGTTGAATGTATGCTCGGAAAAGATGTCCCGGATTTAATGGAAATTACTTATCTGCTCAGCGGCGCTATGGTTATGTTGGGCGGGAAAGCAAAGACGATTAAAGAAGGTGTCGCAAAATGTAAAGAATCTATCGCCTCAGGCGCGGTATACAAGAAGTTTTTACAAATGGTTGAAAGGCAAGGCGGCGA
>JAHJRJ010000018.1 GCA_018830765.1 Bacteroidota bacterium
CTCTATTTCGGATTAAACAGTTTAAAGAATATATTCGGAAATGATTATAAAGGTGTCCCGGTCAAAGGCGGTCAGTTTCATATAAAAAATAGTTTAGTAATGCCTGCAACCGAGAACCGCCGGCTTCAATCCGTAGGCGGCACTACTTTGCTGCAGCTCGGTATTAACGGACTGCTCGCCGGCAGTTTCGGAAGCTATCTCGGGTTACCCGACCTGTTTAATACAAAAACCGGCAGAACAGCTATCGGCAGGTTCGGTTTAATGGACGGACAATCGATGTTCAGTTGGGGTGGAGTTTTTCCGCCGGAGCCATCGGCTTGGGAAAAATATTTCCTCAACAAAAAATATAATCTCGGAATGCTTAAGATTATAGATGTTCCGCCGGGAGAAAATGTTTTCAATATTTCGGCTGTAAGTTTAACAGACATCGATACAATTTATAGAGTTCCTATTAGCGCAAAAGAATATTTCTTGATAGAAAACAGGAATCGTGATGCAATGCGCAACGGCTCAACTGTAACCCTCAAACACAAAGGCGAGACGATACAAAAATATTTTCCGCGCGATACCACAACTTACAGTTCATTCAATCAAAGTGCCCTATTCGGATCGATAGTCGATGTAGATGAATTTGATTGGAGTTTACCCGGCGGCGTCACTAAAGATGGAATATTTTACGACGGCGGAATTCTTATATGGCACATTGATGAGAATGTGATTGAAGCAAATTTAGCTTCAAACACCGTAAACGCAAACCCAAATCGCAGAGGTGTTGATTTGGAGGAAGCCGACGGCTCGCAGGATATCGGTCAGTCGTACGGTTTTTTAAGTCCCGGTTCGGGGAGCGAAGACGGAACGTCGCTTGACTTTTGGTTCAGCGGTAACTCAGCGCCTGTTTATAAAAACGAATTTAGCTTAAACACACATCCCAATTCGATGAGTTACGATATGGCGAACAGTCATATCACAATAAAAGAATTTACACAACGTGCACCGAGGATGTCAGCCAAAATAATTTTAGGCGATGATGTAGTAAAACCACTGCACGGGTTTCCGAAGTTTGTTGGGACAAAAGCAGCTAACCAAGCTCCGCAGGTGATTGATGGCAGAATTTTTATTTCGAACGGTGACTCGATATTTGTATTTTTACGTGATGGAAGAAGTGGGACAACCAATCCGAATGGATTATTTTCTTCGTTTGGCGGCAAATTTCCGTTGACATCCGGTGGCAAATCAAATTTCTTTGGTGTTAATAAGAAAGTTTTATACTCATATAAAACTTATGATGTCGATAAGGACAGCGTCTTCGAATTAATCGAAATTCAAGATTCCGTAACATTCCCTAGCGACATAACCACCTCGCCGGTTTATATTAAAACATACGATTCGACATATCTTTATATAGGTTGTGAAAACGGATTCATTTACGATACATCAAAATACGGGTTTAAAGTTAGTAATCAGAAAGTTATTTCCTTATCCGGATTTTATATACCACCTATGGTTATTATTGATTTAGGAAAGGGAAATTCCTTCGTCCCACTTACTATAATTGGAATTTCTCGTGATTCTATAAAGAATAATCTTGGGGAAATATCTGCCCTACCCTACGTCTCGGATAATTGGGAAATTGTTACTTTCCAAGGGTATAATTTTGTTGCTGATGTAAGTGGTAATACGCTGATTTTATTCGACTCGGAGTTAAATAATTTCAAACAGATAAATAATCTAGATGGAAAAATCTCGGGTATAGCCATCAGTGATTTGGATAATAACAGAAGCCGAGATATAATTATTACATCAGGCAAAAGGATTTATGCTTTCAATCGCAACGGTTTCATGCTCGATAACTTTTCTATAACCGTCAGCGACACAATAACCAATTCCCCAATCATCGCCGATGTTGATGGTGATGGCGCTCTTGATATTTTGGTCTCCACTAAGAATAATTTGATTGTCGCTTATTCGGCAAAAGGGAAACAGATATATGGCTTTCCAATCTCAATCAGCGGCGGATCCTTAGCATCAATGAGTATCTCTTCTGCAAGTCCCGGTGTAGAGGGAATTTTAACGGCGATGTCTACCGAAGGTTACCTTTATGCTTGGTCATTACCAAATGTTAAAGAAACGCCCTGGGGAAATTACAGAGGCAATGTACAGCACACAGCTTTTGAAAATTCACAGTTATCAGGAAATCCGATTACAGATTTCTTCCCCACTTCCCGCGCCTACAACTGGCCCAACCCGGTTTACGACGGTAAAACTAATATCCGGTTTTATCTCGGTGAGAATGCCCTTGTTAAAATAACAATAATTGATATAGCTGGCGATTTGGTTGATGAATTAACCGTCAGCGGTATCGGGGGCATAGATAACGACGTCGAGTGGAATGCGACCAAAGTGCAAAGCGGAATTTACTTTGCTAATATAAAAGCCGAAGGTAAAACCCAAAGCGGCAGCACGACAATTAAAATTGCAATTGTGAAGTAAAATGCGACTTGCGGTTTTCATCTTTTTATTGTTGACTACTTCTTGTCGTGAGATAATTTATGTTGATGAAGTTGAGAAAATATCGGGTTACCAAATAAACGGATTCGTTACAAATACAGGTGGTACTCCTTTAGAGAATGTTGAGATAAATCTGTATTACGAAAAAATTAAGATAATCAATATTCCAATAGATACTGTACAAGCCGCAGTAAAAGACAGCAACAGCATCGTATCCTTCGTTGTAGTCGATGTCAACGGCAGGGCGGTTAAAAACCTTTTCACGGGTAAATTGCCCGTCGGACCGATTCCCCGAGTAACGTGGGATGGATATATTTCTCCGGATATCAAAGCACAACCCGGTTATTACGTTATTCAAATCTCTATTGATAATATTATAATCAAAGAGTCACCGGTAATTATAGATGGAAGCTTGGTCGCAAAGACCGACCGTCAAGGAAGCTTTGTGATATTAAATGAAAAACTACCCGTCGGAAAGATTTTCGATAGATACGATTCCCCAAACAAGTATCTCGGCACTTACTCCGTAGCGACCTCTGTCATCTTAGAACTTTTTTACGGCAGCATAAAAAAAACAGGAAGAGTTAATCTCAAGAAAGATATTGTTACAAAGGTTAATATTACGATATGATGTAGAGCGAACCCTGGCCTGCGGCAGGGCAGGCTTTAGTTCGCTAATTTTATTCACAATCTCGAGCCGAAGCTCGACTTACATCAACAAAGATCAACAAAAAAAGAATATTCAATGGTTAAAATATTTTATAGATCAATCTTGAGCATCTTGTTCTTAATTCCATTTGCCGGTTTCACGCAGGATGAACCTCACCATCCCGAGCTTGAGTGGCGCACAATCGAAACCGAACATTTTTATGTTCATTATCACGACGGTTCCGAAAGGACAGCGCGACTTACTGCTAAAATTGCTGAAGAGATTTATGAACCCGTAACCTCTTTATACAACCATAAACCCGACCAGAAGGTATCTTGGATAATTAAAGATTACGACGATCACGCGAACGGCGCCGCCTACTTTTACGACAACAAAGTTGAGATTTGGGCGACCTCGATGGACTTTGACTTACGCGGAACGCACAACTGGCTGCGCAATGTAATCACACACGAGTTTACACACATCGTTCAG
>JAHJRJ010000019.1 GCA_018830765.1 Bacteroidota bacterium
CTTAAGTCGTGGGTTAATACCCAAAAGGTGATATTTTTAACTGTTTTAACAGTTTTCTATTTCAATCATTGAAGCAGTCACCGTCAGTAAGTTAGATGAACCGATGTATTAAATGATCTGTGAAAAAGAACTGTTTGTGCTTTTCTTACACATTCATTGGCTAATTCACTAAACAATCAATAAATGTAACTGATTGATAGATAATGAGTTAGTTCCTTTATTTTTTAATGACGGTCATTAGAAATTTCTCCTAATGAACAATCTGGGTTTATAACACTTCTTGTTAGGCGAATGGGTAGGCGAAGGCGGGGGCGACGCCGGCAACGGAACAGGCGGCTTCTCATTTTCTCTTGACCTGTGTAGTCAATAGATTCTTTTTTCAAAAATATTTGCATTAACAAATCTATCAATTTTGTTTGTTTGTCAAAAATCTATCATTTATATTATACATTAAGCATGCTAACCAATCCAAAAATATTTGAGGAATTCGAAAAGAATCTCTTAAAAAGCGAACAAGTAGATTATTTTAAAAACTTGTCCATATTTGAAGAAATGTTAAAAGAAGTTATTTATTTAAATATACTTCCTCTAAAAAACCCACTCGATGGCATCGAAACCGATATTAAGATTGCAAGGATTTTAAATAATGTTTAAGGAACTTATCCAACGAATTGCAAATGCTTTAAATGTTGAGCGAATTCCCTATATGATTATCGGAGGACAAGCAATCCTTTACTATGGCGAACCGAGATTTACAAAAGATATCGACATCACATTAGGAATTGACGTTGATAAACTCGATTATTTTAGAAACATAACCTGCATTTTAAAGCTTAAAATACTTGTTGATGAGGTAAATGACTTTGTAAGAAAAACAATGGTTTTACCTTGCATCGATGAATCGACTAATATTCGAATCGATTTTATCTTCTCAAACACGGATTATGAAAGACAAGCAATTCAACGATCAGTTGAAATCAAATTCGATGAAATCCCCGTAAAAATTGCTTCGTTTGAGGATGTGGTGATCCACAAAATTATCGCAGGGAGACCGAGAGATATTGAGGATATTAAATCTATTTTGATGAAAAATTCAAAATACGATAAAAAATACATTTCTGATTGGTTAAGAAAATTCGATCAATCACTAGACCAGAGTTTTATTAATACTTTTGAAATAATATTGAAGGACATTGAATAATTACGATATCGTTGACAAAGACCGGGTGGGCGTTATCGGCTGGAGCCACGGCGGATTAATAGCATTGATGGATACTACGACGATGAATACAGAAAAGAGTTCTCAGCAAAATTTCATCTCGGCAAAACCGCACACGATAACCGTGCTGATAAATTGAAAACTCCGCTGCTGATTCACACAAATTTCTCGCTCAGTACTTAAAGCCGCCATTCCCTTTCAAATCGGTAGCTGATTTAGAAAAAGCAGGGTATCCTTATAAAAAATCAGAAATCTCAATAAAAATGCTAGAATCCATCTGGTTATATCCACTGCTCTTCCTCACCGCATTCGCCGCCGGTTTCATTCGGCTTTTATGATGGATTCTTCGGTCCAGGTGTTGGTTCGTTTTGGGCTATTGCATTCGTAGTCGTTATGGGTTTCAGCCTGACCGAAGCCACCGGTTATACAAAAGCGATGAAAATCCGTGTTATCCGTAGTTTTAATTTCTACCACTCTTTCACCTCTCCCAACTTCAAAATCCAGAAATTCTCTTCTTTCAATTTCTTTTTCTTGACGGTTTCCAATAACAGTTTCGGGGGTTCGTCGAATGGTTCTTCGGAAAGTGGATATGTCCCACAGTGAATAGGTACAAACCTCACCGCTCTCAAATCAGTATATGCATCCACTGCTTGGGCGGGTGTTAGATGCATGTATCTCATAATCTCCTGTGGAATGTAAGCCCCGATTGGAATTGCAGCCAAATCAAACGGTCCATACTTCTCGCCGATTTGTTTAAAATGTTTCCAATAACCCGAATCGCCGCCGTAATAAAAACGCTTGCTCTTTCCGATCACGCAAAACGATGCCCACAAGGTGTTATTTCGTTTCAGTCCTCTGCCCGAAAAATGCTGTGCAGGCGTGCAAATTATTGTTAATCCTTTGTACTCATACGAATCCCACCAGTCAAGCTCAACAATATTCTTAACTCCCCAATCGGATAAAATTTCCTTTACCTTCAATGGAACTATGAAAAGTGTCGAGGTGTCCTTGGCTAATATTTGCACTGTCTCTTTATCGAGGTGGTCGTAATGGTCGTGTGAGATGAGTACAAAATCAATCGAAGGAAGTTTACTAATCTCTAAACCCGGCTTGTTTAATCGTGGAACATCGAATGGGGTCACCGGTCCAATTCGCTTACTCCAAACCGGGTCTGTTATAAAGTTGATTCCGTCGAATTGTAAAAGTAGAGTTGAGTGCCCAATCCAAGTTAGTGTCGGATTAGTTAGATTCATTTTATAAATCTCGCCGTCGTTTTCAACGTGTGGGAGATTAAACTTATTCTCTTTTAAGTTATCCCAAAGCTTACGAGCGATAAAAGGGAACATCGTATTAAATCCTGGCTGACGAACGGCAAGGTTTTCATTTCTGAATCCATCTTTAGTATGATGGTATTTATACGGCGGCGCGGCAGCATCGCGACTAACTTTCAAGCTATCGATGAACATAAAAATAACCAGTATCAAGATGTGCATTCCATTACTCCACCACTCCATTTATCCATTTTTCCATTCTTCAGGTTACCTCTACGAGGTTTTGAAAAAAAGTGAATCCGGTTGTTGACGCAGCGTCTCCCTTTCCTCAAATCTCCGGTTCCCCCATTCACCGATTCACAGTTCTACGCCATCGCTTTATGCTTTTCGTATATAAAAATCGGATCTTTTTTCTTCTGTATCGATTCCTTAGTAATAATACACCTAGTTAAATTTTTATGAGTCGGCAAGTGGTACATAATATCGAGCATAGTGTCTTCGATAATCGAACGCAGTGCGCGAGCGCCCGTGCCTCTGTCTATGGCTTTCTTAACAACCGTCTTGAGCGCATCGACTTCGAATTCCAACTCAACGCCTTCTATCATAAAGAGCTTTTTGTATTGTTTGACGAGCGCATTCTTCGGTTCTGTGAGAATGTTCAACAATGCGCCTTCGTTTAATGAATGAAGCGAAGCAACCACAGGCAACCTTCCTACAAATTCCGGAATCAATCCGAATTTCAATAAATCGTCAGGTTCTACTAATACTAAATACTCATCGGGAGTTCGATCTTTTTTACCTTTTACGTTTGCCCCGAACCCCATACTTCCATGGTCAATCCTACGTCCGATTATCTTATGCAACCCTTCGAAAGCTCCGCCGCAGACGAACAGAATGTTTTTAGTATTTACGTTGATGAGAATTTGTTCGGGGTGTTTTCTTCCACCCTTAGGCGGAACGCCTGCAACCGTACCTTCCAAAATCTTTAACAACGCTTGTTGAACTCCTTCGCCCGATACATCTCGTGTGATCGATATGTTATCGCTCTTTCGAGCAATCTTATCGATTTCGTCTATGTATATAATTCCGTGTTCAGCTTTTTCAATATTGTAGTCGGCATTTTGAAGCAGATGCAGCAGTACTGTTTCAACATCGTCGCCGACGTAGCCGGCTTCGGTCAACGTTGTTGCATCGGCTATTGCAAAAGGAACATCTAATACCCTTGCCAATGTTTGTGCTAAAAGAGTTTTACCAGTTCCAGTCAGACCGATAAGAAGTATATTGCTTTTTTCTATCTCGACATCGTCGAATTTATCTATTGTATCTAAACTATTTATGCGTTTGTAATGATTATGTACGGCAACCGCCAAAATTTTCTTGGCTTGATCCTGACCGATAACGTATTCATCAAGCGCTCGTTTTATATCTACCGGCGTCAAAAGTTCATACTTCTTTTTACTTTTGGCAGCGATAGCGGAAATATTACTGCGTAAAATATCTACCGAACTGGCAACACACTTATCGCAGATGTACGCCTCAGGTCCAGCTATTATACTAAGCACTTCTTCCGACCGTCTTCCGCAGAATGAACAGCGGATAATTTCATTCGCTCTGCCTCTCTGGTTCATTTTACCTTTCTTTCTTCTCTATCGGTTGTTTTTTAAATAAAATGTTATCAATCAAGCCGTAATTCTTTGCTTCCTCCGATGATAAATAGTAATCTCGGTCGGTATCTTTCTCGACTAAATCGACGGTTTTTCCACAGTGATTTGCAATAATTTCGTTTATACGTTTTTTCATTCTTAATATTTCTTCAGCTTGAATACTGATATCCGTAGCAGTACCTTGCACGCCGCCCCACGGTTGGTGTATCATAATTCTAGAATTGGGTAATGCGGTGCGTTTACCTTTCGTGCCACCCGCAAGTAAAACCGCAGCCATACTCGCAGCCATGCCGATACATATCGTATATATATCGGGACGTATGTATTGCATCGTATCATAAATCGCCAAGCCCGATGATACCGGACCGCCCGGACTGTTTATGTAGAGATTAATATCTTTATCGGGATCTTCCGACTCAAGAAATAGTAATTGCGCAATTACTATACTGGCGATTGTATCGTCAATCGGTGTACCGATGAAAACGATGCGCTCCTTCAGTAATCTGGAAAAAATATCGTATGCACGTTCGCCTCTGCCGGTTTGTTCTACGACTATCGGCACAAGCTGATTATATATAGGTTTCATTTTATCCCTTTCATTCACTCTTTAATTTGTTCGATTATATTGTTATTCGATATAAGGAATGTCATCAATTTGTTCGTTAACAGCTTATCCTTTAAAGACTGCGAACTTTTATAATATTGCAGCAGGCGTTCTTTATCGATGCCGGTTCTTTCGACATCAGCTTCGACTAATTTTTCGAGTTCAGCATCCTCTATATTAATATTTTCAGCTTCAATTATTCGCTGACTGATGAAGTACCATTTGACTTGCCAGACTGCATTTTCGTGGTTTTCTTTCTTGTATTTTTCGATATCGAAATCGGGTGGTAGTTCTTTTTTGGGATATTTTTCTTTTAATCTATCGATGTACGACTCGAGTAAATTGTCGACCATGAAATGCGGAACAGTAAATTCGTATGACGAAATGATTTTTTCTACTATCGAATCTCTTAACTTTCGATCGTTGATATCGTGCCAATATGCTTGGATATCTTTTTCGAGTTGAGCCTTAAATTCGGATATACTGGTTACTTTTTCTTTTGTAATTTTCTTTACTAATTCATCAGAAAATTCTGGTGGTATGATTCTTTCGATTTTCTTAACAATCAACCGGACAGAATATTTGTGCTGGTGCCCTTCGTGTGCCATTTCAAAATTCACAATTGGTTTGTCGCCTACCGATGAATTAATCAGCGCATTTTTAAATTCCGGCAGATGATCATCGGAAAGATTGATACGCTGATTAAGCACTTTATCGCCAACGACTATCGTTCCCGTTTCGTCTAAATACTCCATATCGTAAATAACGACGTGGGTTTCGTCGGTTGCTGTTTGCGTTTCTTCGAATGTTGCGTTGGCAGAAAGGATGTGTTTGATTTCCTCTTCGACTTCACGTTCGGTTACTTTATGCACTTCTTTTTCAAATGTCATGCCTTTATATTCTTTCAACTCGAAAGAAGGATTCACCTCGTACTTAATTCTGTACATAGCGGTTTCGCCGCGCTTATAATCCATATCTACTAACGCAGGCATGCCGATCGGATTTATGTTTTGTTCTTCAGTCACTTTTCTAAAGAAATTATCCGCCAATTTTTCTAACTTTTCATACTCGATGCTCTCTCCGTACATCTTTTTAATCATATGCATCGGGACTTTACCTTTACGGAATCCGGGCAACTCCACCTTTCGTTGATATTCCTTAAAAGCTTCCTCAAAGTGAGGAATGAGTTCTTCTTGCGTTATTTTTATCTGAATCTCCTTTTCTGTCTCGTTAATATCTTTAACGTTAAAATCCAAAAAATTATCCTTTCTCTTAAAATTTATTCAAATAAAAATTGACAATTTGGCGCTCGTGGGCGAAGGGGGAGTTGAACCCCCACCCTGTTAAGGACTAGATCCTAAGTCTAGCGCGTCTGCCAGTTCCGCCATTCGCCCAAAAATCTGCAAATTTCTTAAAAATCAATTTAAATATACTGTTTTTTAGGTGAAACTACAAGCAACGGATAGCAAGGAGCTTAGAGCAAAGAGCTATGTGTCTTGTGTGTCGTCCTGAAAAATTAGATGAAGTGGAAATATTATTTATCGTCGAGCAATGCTTCCAAGATTATGATTAGTCGCTTATTTGTGAGGTGTCGGATTATCAAAAAGAATGATTGAATTAACACGGTTAACATCATTATGGTTATGAGAATCGGGACCAAAGAAAATTCTTGATTTGACAGATTTCCCCATGTTTTAACAATAAGCCCAGCTAAGACAATCCCAGAAACGATAAGCCCAGACCATGCACCAAGATAACTGGTTCTAGAATTGATACGCTTAATCTTTTCTGATTCCTTAATTAACATAATTCTGGTTTCGGGTTTCATTTTATCTCCTATTTATTTTTACTTTTTCCACTGTATTCAACACTCGTTTTAGTATGAATCCCACCTCGCACTTTATAATCTGCTATGACTTGCATCCATTTCGGTTTGCAGGATGCCGCAAGGTCTTCCAGAATTCGATTCACAGCATGTTCTTGAAGGATTCCGACATTCCTGTACGACATTAAATAATATTTGAGAGAACGTAACTCGATTATTTGTTTGTCAGGGATGTAATTAATTTTTAATGTGGCAAAATCGGGCAAGCCCGACCACGGACAAACTGCCGTGAATTCATCCGTATCGATGTTTATTACGACATCTCTTCCCGGATACTCGTACGGAAATGTTTCTAAAACTTGAACATCAATTGTTTCCACAGATTGAGTATCGTACCGTTCGTCGAGTGGCTGAGGTATGTTGGCTTTATTCTTTTTCACTTTATTTTTTCCTTTTTTTAGTATAGGACTTATTTATTTAAAATATTCTTTCCGACTCATCCCCTCTACAACCTACCTACGGTATCGTAGAATCTGTCCGAAAAGTCTAACCGAAGGCTGTCACAGCTTGTCCCGCTATTAGCGGGAAACCATTTCGTGACAGCAAATTGTTCAAAACTTGTCCCGATTTTATCGGGACGAATCATTTTTTGTGTCATCGTATGCCCGCCAGCCATCTGTCGGGCTGGGACGATGACACCCAAGTTTATGTATTTCTATATTTTCGGACAAAATCGTAGACCCAAACCGGGGGTGACTAAAAAATCCGATTTTATGATGTAGCGCGAACTTTAGTTCGCTTATTTCATTCATTTTGACGAAATAAATTTCGTGCTACAATCTATTTCTTTACTTTTTAGTCAACCTCGGAGTTTGGACTAAACTATTAAAGATCTACGACTTAACGGAGTCGTACCTACGGCCTCGTAGAGGTATCGTAGATAGAATCGTTGAGGGGTTGAGTTATAATTATCCACTTGCGTAACATCACTCCTTAATATAAAATTTTAATTCAAATCCTACATAAGTACTTTTGATTTCACTCCTTCTGTCTGTCCCTGTATAAGTTCTAAACGACGAATTATTTACACTCAATATTAATGAAAAACTTTTTGAGTGCGGGTAAATCATACTCGCGCCATAGACGAAAGGTGTAGAGTTGTTATTATCAATTTTGTAATTATCGACAAATATAATATCTTAATCATTTCACTTCTCCTTTAAAGTTGTTGATAAGCCATTGATTTTAATGCTAAAATCCGTTTCGAGATTGGCGGATGTGTCGCGAACAAGTCGGCAAAACTTCCCTCGCGCTCGTTAACTTTTAACCCCAAAGGATTTACTATACATAAGTGGGCAGAACCTCTTTTGATTGATTTTGTCGGTTCTGCGGCTTTTTCTATTTTTTCGAGAGCTTCTGCAAGTGCCAGCGGGTTACGTGTAAGCTCAGCCCCAGAAGCATCGGCTAAATATTCCCTCCTCCGGGAAACAGCCATCGCTAACAAACGACTTAATATTGGCGCGAGGATAACTCCTATTATCCATATGACGAAAAGTATAATTACTATAGGTCCGCCACTACCACCGCCGCGTGAAGAACGTTTACGTCCGCCGCTTAATCCACCAAACCTCATACCGCGAATCGCAAAATCAGATAGCAAAGCAATAGCTCCAACCAGAGCTGCTATAATTGTCATCAATCTGATGTCGTAATTTTTTATGTGGCTCATTTCGTGCGCCACTACAGCCTGAAGTTCTTCGCGATTAAGTTTCTCCAGCAACCCTTCAGTTACGGCAATGTATGAGTTGTCCGGATTTTTACCTGTGGCAAATGCGTTCGGGTCGTGGTCGGGGATAATATAAACTTTCGGCATAGGTAAACCAGAAGCGATTTTCATCTCTTCTACAACATTTCGTAGTGTTTGATATTTGGGGTTGCTCTCTGGCACAGGAAAAGCGCCTGCCGAACTGAGTACAGCTTTTGCGCCGCTCTGCAGCCCGTATGTTGCAAATATACTGCTGAAAATTAATGCAAAAAACGTCGCGACCGGAAAGCCGTAGCTTTCGCCGACTAACCCAAGCGGGTCGTTCCCAAAATAAAAAAAGTCGAAACCGTATCCTAACAAAGTGAAAAAGAGAATAAATACTATCATTATTAAAATAGTAAGTCGTATATTACGCCTCTGTTGTTCGTAAATATTTACAAACCTTAAATCCGGCATATTATTTCTTTAAAGATAAATCAACTTTCGGAACTTCTCTTTCTTCAGCGATTGTAACCTCGAATAATTCTGCTCTTTTAAAATTAAAAACGTTTGAGATAATATTCGCGGGAAAAACTTCTTGTGCTATATTAAATTTCATCGCGATGTCGTTATAGAATTGGCGGGCAAAGCTAACTTTGTTTTCGGTGCTCGTTAATTCTTCCTGTAACTGCATTACGTTTTGGTTCGCTTTTAAATTCGGGTAATTTTCGAACAGCGCAAAAAGCCGTGTTAACACACCCGATAACTCGCCTTCTTTCACAGCCGCGTCCTTAACGCCTTTTGCATTGATGGCAGCATTACGGGCTTCTATAACTTGTCTGAGTGTATCCTGCTCGAATTTCATATACCCTTTAACAGTATTTACTAAATTTGGAATTAGATCGTGCCGGCGTTTTAGCTGCACATCAATCTGTTTCCACCCATTCTCAACTTGATTGCGCAATGTGATTAGAGCATTGTATTTCAATATTACATAACCACCTGCAACAACGACGAGTATTAAAATAACGAATAGTTCCATAGAATTTCTCCTGCTTATTTTTAAATTCCTGTATAAATTATCTTTCGAACTCATCCCCCTCTACGACCTACGGTCTCGTCTACGACTCTTCGAGTCGAAGACTCGTAGAGTAGAGAGGTCGTAGAATCTGTCCGAAAAGTCTAACCGAAGGCTGTCACAGCTTGTCCTGCTATTAGCGGGAAACCATTTTTTTGTGTCATCGTATGCCCGCCAGCCCCGCCTGTGGCGGGTCGGGCTGGGACGATGACACCCAAGTTGTAGCGCGAACTTTAGTTCGCTTATTTCATTCATTTTGACGAAATAAATTTCGTGCTACAATCTATTTCTTTACTTTTTAGTCAACCTCGGAGTTTGGACTAAACTATTAAAGGTCTACGACTCAACGTAGTCGTACCTACGGTATCGTAGATAGACTCGTTGAGGGGTTGAGTTCATAATCTGCATTTGCGTAACATCATTAAATTAATTAATTAATATTTTATATGCAATTAGAAGTTCTTGACTTTAATTTTTTACTCTGCTATATTATTCAATAAAACTATGATACCAATAATCACTCAATATAAACATCAAGAAACGGGTATAGTCGAAGCTATGCACTTCTTAAGAAACGTTCCAATTTTTTCGGACATCGAAGAGAGCGAACTCTTACAAATCGCACGTGTAGGCGTTAGGAAAAAATATAAACGCGGCAGTATGGTTCTTGTCGAAGAAGAGATCGGCACAGCGCTATTTGTCATTATTTCTGGAAAAGTTAAAGTTATTCGAAGCGATGATGACGGTAGAGAAGTAATTTTATCAATCTTAGGCGAAAATGATTTCTTCGGAGAAATGGCAATACTCGACGGACTGGCGCGTTCTGCCAGCATCGTTGCCATTACTAAAACCGAATTATTTATGATTCATCGCCGCGATTTTCTCAAACTCTTACATGAATATCCAACGGTCGCAATTGCTCTATTAAAAGAATTGACGATGCGACTGCGAAAAGCAGACACTCAAATAAAGAGTCTTTCGCTTAAGGACGCAGCGGGTAGAGTTGCTAATATAATTTTACAACTCGCGGACGACATCGGCAAGATTAGGAAAGGTAGAGTCGAAATAGATGAACTCCCTCTTCAACAAGACCTAGCAAACATGGCCGGCACTTCACGCGAAACAATATCGCGTATGGTGCATATGTTTATACGTAAGGGTCACCTTGAATTGCAAGCCAATAAACTAATAATTAACGATTACGAAAAATTTAAAAGTTTGTACTTATAATTCGTATGAAGGAAAAAAATGAAAAATTAAATAATAAAACCGATTTGCATTTACACACAAATCATTCAGACGGTGCACTATCAACTGAGGAATTGTTGACGCGCTCAAAGAAGAATGGTTTGAATTGTATAAGTATAGTCGACCACGATAATGTATCAGCAGTCGGAGAAGCAATCCCGCTTGGCAAACAATTAGGTATCGAAGTAATTCCGGGTGTCGAACTAAGCACTATAATAAACGATTATGAAATCCACATATTAGGTTATTTTATAGACCACAAGAATGAAAATTTGCTGGAATACCTAAAATTTTTTCGTACTGAAAGAATTACACGCGCTAAACGAATCGTAGAAAAACTAAACAAATTGAAAATCCCGCTGAAGATAGAATCGGTTTTAGAGCAAGCAAACATAGGAAGTGTAGGCAGACCTCACATTGCAAGCGCATTAGTTGAAGAAGGTTACGTCGATACTTATTTACAAGCCTTTAGTAGGTACATCAAAAACGGTGGACCGGCTTTTGAAAAAAAATATACGCTGACTCCGGCACAAGCTATTGAACTTATCAATAAATCCGGCGGGTTATCGTTTATCGCACATCCCGGCAATCTGATGAACGAAAGCTTGATATACTATCTGTTCAATATAGGAATAGACGGTATCGAAGTTGTACACCCAAACCACACACCAGAGACCACGGAAAATTTAAAAAAAATTGCAAGCGAATATTTCTTGCTTGAGAGCGGCGGTTCGGACTATCACGGCGGATTAAAGAACGACGAACATGTTTTGGGGAAATACACCATCCCTACTAAGCACGTAACTGCTATGAAACAGAGATTGTATAAATAAATATTTGGAAAATATTCACGGGTAACATTATGACGAAAACATTAAACGGTAAACTTTCTGCAAAAGATTTAAAATTCGGAATTGTCGTCAGTCGCTTTAACGATTTCATCACGAAACGTCTGTTAGACGGAGCTATGGATTGTTTAGAAAGGCATGACGCTGATGTTGATAACTTGACAATAGCATTTTGTCCGGGAGCTTTCGAAATACCTCAAGTAGCTCAAAAAATGGTTAATTTCGGCAATTTCGATGCTGTAATTTGCATCGGTTGTGTTATCAGAGGTGAAACACCACATTTCGATTATATTGCTGCCGAAGTAACCAAAGGCGTTGCGCAAATCGGTTTAAGCTCGGAAATTCCGTTAACTTTGGGTGTCCTTACAGCAGATTCATTAGACCAAGCAATCGAAAGAGCCGGTGCAAAGAGCGGCAACAAAGGATGGGACGCAGCGTTGGGAGCAATCGAGATGGCAAATTTGTACAAATCCATCTCAAAGAAAAAGAACAAATAAAAATTAATTCTCACATGTTGATGCGCACTCATTTTTTGTGTTTTTCAATATTATTTTTTTATCTACAATCGTTCAGTGGAATCGGAGACTGGAAAACATTTACTTCAAAGCAAAATGTTCGCGACATAGTAGTTAATCAAAACATAGTTTGGGCGGCAACTGATGGCGGGATGTTTTCTTATTCGATAATTGATAGCATCTTTCAAGAGTTTGCATCTTCGGAAGGATTAAAAACTATTGACCTTAAATCGATAACTATTGACCGATACGGTGCAATTTGGGCGGGTGCATCTAACGGGTATTTGCAAAGCTTACAACCTACCAAATCGAAGTGGGGTTATTACGAAGATATTTCCATACTTCCCACACCTGAGAAAGCTATTAACAAATTATCTGTATTCGGAGATACGCTGTTCATCTGTTCAGAGATAGGACTAAGTGTTTTTAAAATAAGCCAAAACATGTTCGGTGATACGTTTATGAAGTACGGTTCAACCCCTCAGATCAGCGGCAATGTTAAGTCGATTCTATTAAAGGATGATTCAATTTGGATCGCGACAAAAAACGGACTTGCTTCAGCCTGGCGTTATCATCCAAATTTGGTTGCGCCTCAATCGTGGAGGGTTTATCAAACTTCGAATGGATTGCCTTCTAATAACATTGCATCACTCGCAGCGTTTTCCAATAATATCTACGTAGGAACGACCAACGGTTTAGCAAAATACAACGGCGGAAGGTGGAGTACCGTTGTGGGAACTCCCTCGCTGAACATACTAAGCGTTGCCTCGACGCAAAACTATTTATATTTTATTACACAATCGCAGCTATTCAAATTAAATTCTGACAACACAGTCGAATTAGTTGAAAATTTCCCGTCATTAAAACTGACATCAATTTATGTAATTAATGATAAAATTTTTGTAGGAACTTCTTCTAAGGGTATAGCTCTCATTTCAGATTCCGGAGTGAAGTATATTTTACCTCCTGGTCCGCCCTCAAATAATTTAATCGGTTTAGCCGTTGATGAGAATGGAGATCTTTGGGCTGGCACAGGAACAACCGATGCAGCTCAGGGTTTTGTCCGCTTCGATGGAAAAACCTGGTTCCAGTATAACGTAAATAATTATCCTCAATTATTGTTTCCATCCTATTATAAAGTAGATATTGGAAGAAATAACACCAAATGGGTAAGCAATTGGGGAAGAGGCGTTGCGTTGCTAAATGATCAAAATCAGATTGTTAAAGTTTTTAACAAATGGAATGGGTTGCCGCCGACTCTGATGGATGATACGAATTATGTGGTCGTAGCTGGTGTGGTAACAGATAGACGCGGTAAAGCCTGGATTAATGTTCGAACAGGTAGAGGCGATACAGTTTTAGTTGGCTATCATGCTGACTCTGCAAAGCTCTCATACGTAAAAACGAATTTTAAGTTCATCTCAACCTCGATTGCGATTGATATGAATGGTACAAAATGGTTGGGTGCAATTCCTGACCCAGAATATCCCGAGAAAATTCCCGGCCTTTATTTCTATCATGAAACGGACACCATACGTGGTATGATCCCCGGAACGCGATGGGGAAAGGTTTCAAAAACTAACGGGTTATCGAGCGACAACATCTCAGTCGTGGCAGTAGATAACAACGGTGAAATTTGGGCTGGCACTACCGATGCAGGCATAAATATAATTTTCGACCCTCTGAATCCGCTAAACCGTATAGCACAATATAATCCTTTAAGAGACCAAAAAATTAACGACATACTTGTCGACCCACTGGATCAAAAATGGGTAGCGACTCCTAAAGGAGTTTATCTTCTCACTCCCGATGGTATTTCTATAGTCGCTGAATATACCGTTAAAAACACAGGCGGCAAGCTGCTTGACGATAACGTGATTTCCATCGCTATGAATAAAAAAACTGGTGTGATATACTTCGGCACAGACAAAGGCTTATCGGCATTGCAAACGAGTTCGATTACACCTGCTGCAGCATTCGATAAGATTTTGATTTATCCTAACCCCTACTTAATTCCGTCAGACAATCCAATAATGATTAAAGGACTCGTCAGAAACTCAACACTTAAAATCCTTTCAATCGACGGCGAGCTTGTCAAAGAAATTACGACAACCGGCGGAGGAATTTGCGACGATTGGTACGGCAGAGATAAAAACGGAGATTATGTATCAAGCGGCATTTATTTATTGGTAGCTTACTCCGAAGGAGGCAATCAAATAGGTTTCGGAAAAATTGCAATTATCAGAAAGTAACTTCACGGACATGGACTCAAAAAAAGTTACCGCAGTTATAATTAATTATCAGACACCCGATTTAACCCAGCAAGCGGTATCGTCATTCCGAAAATTTTATCCAGACATATTTCTTGTGCTGATTGACAATGGCTCGAGAGATGATTCAGTACAACTCCTTAAAAATAATTTCTATCCATATTCACACATCACAAAATTTGTAGTGAATTCTAAAAATATCCATCACGGTCCCGCAATGCATCAAGCTATGCAGATTGTTGAAAGTGAATTTATACTTTTCATTGATTCGGATTGTGTCGTAATAGAAGGCGGATTTATAGAGAAGATGATTGAAGTAATAGAATCAGATGCCAACAATTATGCTGTCGGAAAAATGGTATTTATGAACAAACGCGGTTTCGACGTTAAGCAAAACGGCTACAAATACATTCGTCCAATTTGCATGCTGGTCCGACGTGAATTGTACTTTAAAATAAATTCTTTTGAACGACACGGTACACCTTGCCTAAAAAATATGATAGCGGCCGTCCATCGAGGATACAATTTACAGGATTTTGAAATCGATAAATATATTTTTCATAAGGGAAGAGGCACTGCATCACTGCACGGTTACAATTTAGGACTTAAGGGCAAGATTAATTATCTACTCAATAAATTGGGAATATAGATAATAGATGTTTGACAACCTTACCGAAAAATTAGAATCAGTATTTAAAAAGCTTCGTGGATACGGAAAAATTACGGAAAGCAATATATTCGACTCGATGCGGGAAGTACGGCGCGCATTATTAGACGCTGACGTAAATTACAAGGTTGTCAAACAGTTCGTCGAGGATGTCCAAAAACGTGCAATGGGCCAAGAAGTAATTGAAAGTTTAAACCCGGGACAACTGATCATCAAAATTATCCATGATGAATTAATAAAGCTATTAGGCGAATCGAGGCAAGATATAAAATTTTCGACTCTACCACCTACCGTAATAATGGTTGCAGGATTACAAGGTTCAGGTAAAACTACTTTTTGTGCAAAATTAGCCAATCACCTAAAAAGTAAGGGTAGGTATCCGATGTTAACCGCTGCCGATATATACAGACCTGCAGCCGTTGATCAATTAGTTATGCTCGGAAAACAAATTGATGTGCTCGTTCACTTCGAACATGGTAAAAATGCTGTTGAATTGGCAGTAGATTCTGTCGAGCATGCTCGCAAAGCCGCCCGCGATGTTGTAATAATTGATACGGCGGGCAGACTTCACATCGACGAAGAAATGATGCGCGAAGTGGAGAGTATCAAAAGCCGGGTTAATCCGAACGAAATTCTTTTCGTAGTCGATGCAATGACGGGACAGGATGCCGTAAACACTGCGAAAGCATTTCACGACAGGTTAAATTACGACGGTGTGGTTCTTACAAAACTCGACGGGGACACGCGCGGCGGAGCGGCATTCTCTATTAGAGCGGTTGTGACTAAACCGATTAAGTTCGTCGGTGTCGGCGAAAAATTAGATGCTCTCGAACCGTTCCACCCCGATCGAATGGCGTCGCGTATTCTCGGTATGGGTGACATGGTAACCTTGGTCGAGAAGGCGCAACAGCAATTCGACGAGCAAAAAGTAGAAAAGCTTGAAGAGAAATTGAGAAAATCACAATTTACATTGGAAGATTTTCTCGAGCAACTCCAACAAGTAAAGAAGATGGGACCTCTTTCTCAAGTACTGAGTATGATACCCGGCTTAAACAAGCTACCGGTTAATACGGATGTTAATGATAAATCGCTCGTTCGGGTCGAAGCAATTATCCAATCGATGACACAAAAAGAGCGAATAAACCCGAATATTATCAACGGAAATCGAAGAAAAAGGATTGCAATCGGCAGTGGGACGTCAGTTCAGGAAGTAAACAAAGTTTTAAAGCAATTTTTCGAGATGCAAAAAATGATGAAAGCGTTTTCGAAAGGAAAGATACCCAAACATCTACGAGGTTTAAAACTTCCGACAGGATAATTTTAGTAATTTTTCCGTTAAAGAAAAAATAATTTGAAAAATTATGCATTATGCAGTTTTTTTTATATATTATATACAAAATAAATAAGGAGTTAAAAGTTGGTAAAAATACGATTACGCCGGATGGGAAAGAAAAAGCAACCGATTTATAAAATAGTGGCAGCTAATTCTACCTCTCCACGCGATGGAAAATTTATCGAAGCAATTGGGTTATACAACCCGCTTACAAATCCATACACAGTGGATGTCAAGGAAAACGTACTATTCAAGTGGTTAAAACGTGGTGCAACACCGACGGATACAGTTCTTAGTTTATTAAAAAACAAAGGTTTGTTGCTAAAGTGGAACCTAATACGTAAAAATACCGATGATGCAACAATTGCATTAGAGATGGAAAAGTGGCAAATGTTAAGCGTTGAAAAGATGCGTCGCGGAACTGAAAAGAAAATGCGCCGTAAACTTGCACGTAAAAAGAAAGCTACTGCCGAAGAACCGAAACAAGAATCAGTTTCTACCGCAGAAGTTGTAATCTAAAAAAATTTTTCTGTAATAACAATAATTATTACAAAACATAGTAAAAGGAGCAACTTATGAAAGATTTCATCGAATTCATCGCTAAAAATCTCGTGGATAAACCCGAGGAAGTTTCTATCACCGAAGAGGTGAAGGATAACAAAGTTGTTTTCAAACTCAAAGTAGGCGAAAGCGACATTGGGAAGGTGATCGGAAAAAAAGGAAAAACAGCGCAAGCACTCCGTACCTTGCTTAGTGCAGTTGGTGCGAAGGAAGGAAAGCGCGCCATCTTAGAAATCGTTGACTAACCATCAACGGTTTTACAATCAGCACTTAAAAAATCATTTATATGTTCGGTCGAAAGATAAGCTTTTGACTTAAATCATATTTGTTACGCTTATCAATGTATGATTATTAATAAAAATATGTATGCATTAGGAACAATAGGAAGATCTTACGGCGTCAGAGGGCAATTTAAATTTAAATCCTTTATCGAATATAAACGTAGACTTTTAACACTTAAAAAAATTTACATCGGACCGGACGACAAAACTGTAAAGCAATATGAAGTGTACGATGTAAGATTAACTCGTGACGGTATAATCATCAAATTACGTGAGATAAACGACAGAGAATCCGCAAAAGCGCTAAACGGTCAATATCTGTTCGTGACGGAAGAAGATGTAGTAAAGCCACCCGAGGGCCATTATTATATACACGACATCATCGGTTGCGCCGTAACCTTCGGCCGAAAAAAATTGGGTAAAGTGATAGATGTACACAGGAAACACGAAGGTTTTGCCCAAGATATTTGGGTAATTGAAGGAAAGCCGGAAATCTGGATACCGGTTCTCCCCCACTACATCAAAAAGGTAGATATAAAGAAAAAGAAGATCGCCGTACAAGACGTCGAAGGTTTCTTAGAATAATGAGAATAGATATAGTTAGCGGACTTCCAAAATTACTATCGAGTCCGTTGAACAACAGCATAATTAATCGTGCAAAAAAAAGTAAAAAAGTTCTCATTCGTATACACAACCTAAGAAAACACGCTCACGACCGCCACAGAACAATTGATGATACTCCTTACGGCGGTGGCGCGGGTATGATACTGAAACCGGAACCGGTTTTCGAATGTATTGAAAACCTCCAGAAAAGAAGAAAATATGACGAGATAATTTATCTCACGGCAGACGGAGAAAGATTTAATCAAAAAATAGCCAACGAACTTTCTCTCCAAAAAAATCTTATTCTTTTATGCGGACACTATAAAGGTATTGACGATAGAATAAGACAAAAACTAATTACACGAGAAATTTCAATCGGAGATTATGTTTTAACCGGGGGCGAATTGGCTGCTCTGGTGGTAGTAGATGCGGTTGTGCGATTAGTGCCAGGCGTTGTGGGCGATAGCGAATCGCTTTTGAGCGATTCATTTCAGGATGGTTTGTTAGATGCACCTTACTATACCAAACCGCTTGAATACAAAGGATTAAAGGTTCCTGAAGTTTTATTATCGGGCGACCATAAGAAAATAGAAAAATGGCGACAGGAACAAAGGTTAAAAAAAACTCGTGAGCGCCGACCGGATTTATTAACTCAAGAATATAAATAGATTGGATGTAGAAATGGAAAAAATAAAATTAGTAGAAGCAACTCAACTTAAAACGAATATCACACCTTTTAAACCGGGTGATACGATTAATGTTCACGTCAAAGTAGTTGAAGGTGAAAAAGAAAGAATACAGCAATTTCAAGGCGTAGTTATTGGAAGACGAGGGGGCGGAATGAATGCGACCTTCACAGTTCGAAAAGTTACTGACGGTGTCGGCGTAGAAAGAATTTTCCCGTTACATTCACCCCGCATCGCGAAAATTGATATGGTAAAAGAAGGCAGAGTCAGAAGAGCGAAACTGTATTACTTGCGTAAACTTGCCGCAAAACAGATACGTCAGAAAACTTCTGCTTGAAAAAGTTAGGTATCATCGACAGCTTCTATGCTGCACTCATCGTGGGAAACGCTAACTTAGAACTCAATCCGGATTACAAAAATAAATAATCCCCGGCCGCTCCGAAGGCACGAAGTGCTCCTTTGGAGAGCCCTTCGGACAAGCAGCGGGGTATTAAACCGAATAGAGAATAAACTCGATTTAGTGAATAAATGGTCAGATATTACAGAATTATCTTACGTCCATGGCATCTGGGTAACTCGCAAGAATCAATTGTCAAAGAGTGAAGTCGATGATCTAATTCAATCGGCTCGTTTCAGTGCATCGCACCTGACCGAGATCGCAGCTCTTCAGCTACAATCTCCACCCCAAGGTTTGGTTGAACCCAGAAAATTCATTATGAGCGATTAATTTCTATTAAACCCGCCATCGGCGGGTTATAAGTTTTTGATAGAGTAAGATTTTCTTACTTAAGATGAACCCCGTTATACGGGGTGAACCAGTTAAAATCGCTTGATAGAACATTCTATAAAGGTTATACAATTTCCTAATGAATTTTTAGGGTTGAATACCTGTCCACTTTCTTTTACGAACTTGACGAAAGAAACAAGGGTAGCTTAGTAGAATTCATCAGAATGGCTTACTACCACGAGATTATTGAAGACCATCCTGATCTTAAATTCTCCATCACTCCATCGCTCCAATCTTCCAACATCCAAATCTTCCCAACTTCTTAACTTCTCAACTTCTACCTCCCTACCGTCAAAATATAAATCGGCTCTTCGTCTTTCAGTTGTAGAACCTTCTTCACCTTATCATCGTGAAAAGCTCCGATAGGGCAAACGCCCAAACCCAAGCTTTGAGCTTGCAGCAAAACATTCTGAGCTGCGTGTCCGACCTCGATGTGTGCGTATCTTACAGACCTATCGCCGTATTTCCGCGATAACCTCTCATATACCACACTAATTAATATATCTACTGAAGCTGTAATTATTTGTTCCTGTCCAAGAGCGGCACCCGCCAGCGAACGTCTGTGATCTCCTTTTGCTATTAACTGCATCGAGTGTGATTCCGGGATGTAACGATATATTCCCGGATCCAAGTCCTTTACGTTTCCTGCAACCGCAAAAACTTCTAACGGATACAACGCACCCGCAGACGGTGCGGTCCTTTTACCATCTGTAGAAGTTATACCTTGACAAGCCCATAACAACTGACTTAATTCCTCAATTGAAATCGGCTTGTTGCTAAAACTTCTAACTGTGCGGCGTTTGCTGATCGTTTCTTCAAGCGATAATTTTCCAGCCAACTTAGGTTTTGGAAGTGAAATATTCTTTTCTGTCATCATTCCTCCGTTTGATAAAATATTAGTATCTGTAATCGACAGTATCATAAAAGCGTACAAAAAATATTTTAGTATCATATTTTTATCTCCTCGTTTTCATTCCAAATATAAAAACTGTTTCACCAACAATCAAATTTATTGATATTTCACAAAATTTCATTAAATTATACCAAAATTTCTTCTCAGAATGTTGAAGCATCTTTACATACGAAACTATGCTTTAATCGAAAAGCTTGAAGTAGGTTTTGAAAACGGTTTAAACATCATAACCGGCGAAACGGGCGCGGGTAAATCGATCATTATTGATGCGCTGAGCTTGATATTAGGCGAGAGGGCTGATACGGAAGCAGTGCGAAAAGATTCCGAGAAATCGATTGTGGAGGGAACGTTTGAAATTTCTAGGAACAAAAATCTAAAAGTTTTGCTCGAAGAACAAAACGTTGATTACACAGATGAACTTATCCTGCGGCGTGAAGTCTCAGTTAAGGGTCAAAGCAGGTGTTTTGTAAACGACTCTCCGATAACCTTGAACATTCTGAAAAATATCGGTGATCTTTTGGTTGATCTACATGGCCAGCATGAACATCAATCTATCTTAAAAACTGAAACTCATATTGACTTACTTGACGATTTTGGGGGACACACACAACTCGTTGATGAATTTTATACAGCATATAAGCGACTGTTAGATGAAATTAATAATCTTAATACGCTGCGGAACAAAGAAAATCAACTCAGAGAGAAAAGGGAATTATACGAATTTCAGGTAAATGAAATTGATGCAGTCGGTCCGGAATTAGGAGAAGAAGAGCGGCTTGAAAATGAACTTAAGATTTTAGAGAATGCCGAGAAATTAAATGAGATAACGGCACAATTATATCAATTATTATATGAAGGTGATAAATCGGCTTTCGAGCAATTAGTGCAATCGCGCAAACAAATCGAAAATCTTGCACGAATAGATAATAGCTTTGACGAATCATTAAAAGAAGCCCAAACTGCGGAAGCAGTCGTGAAGGAATTGGCTGCGTTCATCAACAATTATAACTCGAAGATTGAATTCAATTTTGAAAAACTTGAGAATATTAGGAATAAACTCGGTCATATATCTCTGCTTAAGAAAAAATATGGTGGTTCTATTGAGGCGCTTCTCTCCTATCGCAAAAAAATTGGAAATGAATTAAAGCTTGCTGAAAATTTTGAAGATGAGATAAAGAAATTAAAAATACTCATTGAAGAAAAAAGAAAAATTGCATCGGAGATTGCAATAAAACTTTTATCAAAAAGAAAAGAATCTGCTAAAAAAGTCAACAATTCTATCGTTAAGGTACTATCTGAATTAGGCATTCAAACCTCAAAATTTGAAACAAGAATTGATAACAATAAAGTGACTGATGTTGAAGGGCTCGTCCGATTGAACACTAACTTTTATGAAACAACTCCAAAAGGAATCGATTTTGTGGAATTTTACATTTCAACAAACATCGGAGAGGACGTCAAACCGCTTGTAAAAGTCGCATCCGGTGGTGAAATCTCGAGGATAATGCTTGCCTTAAAAACCATCCTGGCAAAATCAGAACGCCTCCCTCTTCTTATCTTCGACGAAATTGATATAGGAGTAAGCGGAAGAATTGCTCAGGCAGTCGGACTTAGTTTAAAAAACCTTTCAAAGTTTCATCAAATAATCGCTATCACACATTTACCTCAAATTGCCGGATTAGCAGATGTGCATTTTGTTGTCGAAAAAATTGAAGACGGAAAACGATCTTACACAAATATGAAACAGTTGAATATGGACGAACGCATCCGCGAAGTTGCAAAACTTATGAGCGGAGAAGAAGTTACAGAAGCAGGACTGAAGAGTGCTCGAGAACTAATAGGAATAAAATAAATAAGGGATAAATAGATTCTATTTCAAGCTACACGATCAAAATGTGACGAGGAGAAACCTGGTAGTGCGTGGAGCGAGATTTGGATAATTAGCGGGGAACCGGATAAAGCGCAGATTTATTTAATACCAGTCTCGGGTGGCAAAGCTATTCATTTGAATAATTTCCAC
>JAHJRJ010000181.1 GCA_018830765.1 Bacteroidota bacterium
AACAAGCTGCCGCCTGGGACGCCTTTATTGAGCAAGACAAATATCTCAGCAAAAACAGAGGTAAATACGCAGAACGCAATGGCGTAGTCCTTCCGATGTTGTACAGAGCGGACCTAAGCATTGCGCAGGATGTGTTTGCCGATATTTTTAATAAGCGTAATACTTTGCAGGTCAGAGTTGATTTCCTGAATGTCGGTAATCTCCTAAATAAGAATTGGGGCGTAGGTCAGCAGCTTGTTACAACTTCGCCTTTGCTTCCTGCTGCTGCTCGTGTTGATGCTCAGGGAAGGGCTTTCTACAGATTGAGAAACATCGGTGGTGAATTGATCTCAAAATCCCTGGAGCAAACTGCTGGCACTGGTGATGTTTTCAGAATTCAGCTTGGGATAAGATATATCTTTAACTAATCCGTCAGCTGACGGACCTGCAATTCTAGAGCCGCCTCCCAACCTAAGGGGGCGGCTTTTTTCTTACATTATCTTCTCACAAAAAGGGCTGTCCCAAAAGGACAGCCTTTTTTTATATTCCATAGCAAGAAAAGTATTCAAGAGACAGAGAACATAAGATATAATCCTTCGTGTAATAATTCATCCGTCAACTGACGGATTCGATACCTGCCCGACGGCTCGCCCGAACGACATGGTCGAGCGGGTCAGGCGGGTTCGTTATTCGATATTCAACTGAGCTTTGAGAATTCTCAACTTTCCAATTTCCCTCCGTCGTCCTGAGCGACTGAACCCGCTGAAAGCGGGTGAAGGAGTCGAAGCCTGCCCGCCTCATAATTTCTATACTGGCAGGCGGGGATCTCCCTCCACAGTCCTTATCTCTTCCTCCCCGCCAGACCCGCCCGAACCGCTTTGGCGGGCGGGCAGACGGCGGGCAAGCGTTAACCTCCCGCCTACAGTTACGCTGTAGGCGGGATAAACTCCCAGCTCGAAAACTGCCTGGTCTATCTGATGGTCTAAGCTTACGATTAGTCAGTTGACTAACAGGTTTGTATATTTATAAACAATAATTTATATTTAAACACAGTGTAAATATTAAATGATAAATAGAAAAAATGTTTAAAACTCGTATCTATGTTGACACTTCTGTGATTGGTGGTTGTTTTGATGATGAATTTGAAGAATATTCAAATCAACTGTTTAGAGAGTTCGCATCCGGCAAGAAAATAGTCGTAATTTCGGATTTAGTGTTGTTTGAACTTGAGGGAGCGCCAGAAAACGTTAAGGGAGTGTTAAGCAATCTCTCAGATGAAAATATTGATTATGTTTCTCTTAATGAGGAATCGATACAACTTGCAAATTCCTATCTGACAGATATTCTTGTGAGTTGGAATTTTAAACATATAGAAGTCCAAGAGAGGTGCTTTATGAAAGCTAAAAAGTTCGATGCAGTAGAAATGAAGCGTCAACTTCAGAAGGAAGTTGAAAATAAATTTTCTCCTTTATCTAAAGATGAACAGCTTGAATTACTACGAAAAAAATTTGGTCATTTAATAAAGAAGAAAATGAAGGCGCACGTCGCCTAACATCGTGCACAAGGCTTACGTCCAAACCATGAGGGCTTCATTTGTACCCAAAATGTTAGCCGTTATTGATACAATAATCCAACAATCCATTTTACATAAGTGATCGAGGCTGGGCAGGTTATAAAACCAATACAAAACTCAGAAGAAAGGAGAAGGTATATGGCAAAGAAAAAAATGAAAGACGTGAGATTCGCCAAAGCCGCTGATGTCATGACGAAAAATGTAGTATACATTGACGGTAAAAAGTCTGCAGCCGATGCAATCATGCTAATGAAGAAGAAGCAGGTCTCCAGCCTGGTTGTAAACCGAAGAGGACACGAGGACGCCTGGGGAATTTTGACACGCAAGGATGTGGTCAACAAAGTCGTTGATCCCGGTAAGGATCCACATGATGTCAAAGTCTTTGAGATCATGTCCAAGCCACTGATTATGGTTTCCCCTGGTCTCGCGTTAAAATATTGCGCCCGGTTGATGAACCAAGCAGGAGTCAGGAGGGCGACCGTTTTCGATGGTAAGGAGATTGTCGGGATTCTGAGTAACACCGATATCTTCAACGCCATCAAGGTATAACTAACGTTTCATTGTTGAGACGTGTTAGCAACTTTACCAAATGAACAAACCGACCCAGCCAGATCACTATGTTTGGTTCCGAATATTGCCTTTTAATATTTATGCTATTATATTCGCTCCATGCAGTTGCTCCAAAATTTAATTGGATTATTATAGCTCGCAACGGGTCGGCATTGTTGTGTGCTTTGCTCATACGGAACCAGTAAGTGTCCCTCAAAACAAGAGGAACCTCCAGTTTCAAAAAAATTTTTTCTTCATAATTCATAATTCGATACCTGCCCGACGGCTCGCCCGAACGACATGGTCGAGCGGGTCAGGCGGGTTCAGTGTTCGATATTCAACTGAGCTTTGAGCGTTTAGCAGGGAGCTTTGAGAATTCTCAACTTTCCAATTTCCTACCGTCACCCTGAGCGATCCCGACGAATGTCGGGAGAGTCGAAGGGTCTCCCTCCACAATCCTTTTCTCCACCTCTGTAAAACTCATACGGAGTTTTTATTGGCTATCAGAAAACTTGTCTATAAACATTAAACTCCTACGGCGTTCTTTTTTCCCCTCGCATCAGCGTGAACCCCGTATAACGGGGTGAACGATGCATCATTCATTATTCGATATTCGGTGTTCGATATTCATTATTGTTTTTTTACTTCCTCTTTATCCACCATCCCCATCCACAGTCCTTATCTCTTCCTCAGTTAAACCATACAGCTCGAAAACTGCCTGGTCTATCTGACGGTCTAAGCTTACGATTAGTCAGTTGACTAACAGGTTTGTATATTTATAAACAATAATTTATATTCACACATACTTTAAACTAATAGAGGAGGGGTTAAAATACGTGATAGATATGCTGAACTATTTGAGTTAATAAAAAGTACAAGAATAATAATTTGAAATGGCACTAGTTAGTTGCAATTGTGCCTCAATATTAACCATAATAGGGCTTCACAAAACTCAAGATGATGGATTGACCCCGATGTTATCGGGGTTGAAATTCGGTATGAACGATTTGATGAAGCGAACTTGATCTTTGACATTATTTTTTGCAGCGGTTAATGCAACATTGCTGATAGCCTTTAATCCAACTACAGGAGGATTTTGCATACAGATATCAATCTTGGTTCTAATATCTTCATCAACACGAATATAGCGGTAACATCCTTTCTGGTCAAAAAATTTAGGATGAAAAGCCGGACAGACAATATACTGGTATTGATGTCTTTTAGAATGATGCAAAGGACAAACCCATTTACCCCGTGAACGGGGTTTACGTCTTTATCTATTTTGTTCTTTATCATAGAAGGTACCTCGCGGCAACATTTCCAATCCGGCATCACAGTAGGGATTCCCGTTCTTTGAAAATTTAATCCCGATGGTATCAGTACGATTAGCAGTGTTACGGATATTCTGAGCAATATAGCGGAAGTATCATAAATCCCATCGGCAAGAACAACATCAATATTAAAATTGAAATTCTCTTGGATTAAACCCAGAAAATTCATTAGGAGCGATTAGTTTCTATTAAACCCGCCATCGGCGGGTTATAAGTTTTTGATAGAGTAAGATTTTCTTACTTAAGATGAACCAGTTAAAATCGCTTGATAGAACATTCTATAAAGGTTATACAATTTCCTAATGAATTTTTAGGGTTAAATTGAAGATGGGGATGAACATAACAGAATCATGCACAACGGGTAATTCAGATTTAACGTCTATAACTACATGATCACGATACCCCCAGAAATAAGAGATTTCTTTTTTCGATTTAGTCCCGAAAGCTTTCGGGATAACAATAACACCGAGTTTAGCATCGTTATCAGCTTTGCAAATACGATTTTTATTAAAGCGGTCATTAACATTAGTCTTAAGATTGTTTTCTTTAACAAGTTCGATACGGATTTTTTGCAAGCCCCGAAGAATTCGGGGCAAGTCGGAGTTAATGGTGTTGATAAGGAAATCTGAAAATCTTTCAATGGACGGAAGTGGCTTTGTAATATCGAAACCACAACGAACGGCAGCGCTAGGGTTATCATTTAATACATAATATAATTCAGTTAGTGTTGGAATACTTTTAAGATTTTTGAAAATAATCGCTCTAAGTATTGCCTGGCGATTGAAAGGTTTTCTGCCGGTAGTATATTTTTTATTAAGGTGAAGGTATAATAAAAAGAAAATTAATTATAGAAGAAAAAAAAGGGGGTGGAGGTAAAATTAAAATAATAATAACTCTATTGAGATAAACAAATTAGAAATAAGTGGAAAGAAGAAAAACCTTGGGTTTCACAAAACAGAAAGCAGAGAATTTTTGCCCTCCACCCCTCTTTTGGAGTAAGGTTTTCAGGCAAAAAATCAT
>JAHJRJ010000182.1 GCA_018830765.1 Bacteroidota bacterium
CGCTGTGCAGGAATAAATCCCGATTGAGCAATCATATTAATAACTTCTTCAGTGTTAGTTTTGCTGACATAGTTTGCTGCAGCATGCACGTTTTCTTCGAGCAGTGTTCCGCCGAAATCATCTGCGCCGAAATGCAAAGCAATCTGACCAATCTTCTTCCCTTCTGAAAACCAAGATGCTTGTATATGGTCGATGTTGTCCAGATAAATTCTCGACAGTGCGATAATCTGAAGATAACGCGTCGGCGAAGCTTGTTGAGGAATTATTTTTTCGAGCGGTGTATTACCCGGTTTGAACGACCAAGGTATGAAAGCCGTGAATCCGCCGGTTTCATCCTGCAAAGAGCGTACTCTTTCTAAGTGCTCTATAATTTCCTCATCGGTTTCTATATGTCCGTACATCATTGTCGCCGTTGAACGGTAACCGATTTTGTGTGCTTGTCGCATAACGTCGAGCCACTCATCGGCAGTTTCTTTTTTGTTTGAGATTTTTTTCTTCACGCGGTCGGATAGTATCTCAGCCCCGCCGCCGGGAATCGATCGAAGCCCTGCATCCAAAAGTTGTTTCAATACTTCGGTAATTGTAAACCCGGATACTTGCGACATACCGACAATTTCGGAAACGGAGAAGAAGTGCGGATATATTCCGGGAACTCCCTCACGAGTCCGGCGGACAAGTTGTGTGTAATACTCCAAAGGTAATTTCGGATTTACACCACCTTGCAGCAAAACAGTTGTCACACCTTTGGCTGCCGATTCTTTAAACTGTTGAATCAGGTTGTCAACCGAGTATGTGTATTCCCCTTCTTCGCCGGGATGACGGTAGAATGCGCAGAAAATACAATCGATTGTGCACACGTTTGTATAGTTTGGGTTTGTATCAACTACAAAAGTTACACGCGATTCCGGGTTTTTTCTATAACGAACAGCTGAAGCAAGCTCACCAATGTCGAGAAGCGGTGTTTTTTGTAGAAGCGCTAAACCTTCTGATGGCGTAATTCGTTCGTTGCTGCGTATTTTATTGTATATTTTATTTAACATAATTTTCGATTGATTTTATTATTTTCACCGGTTCAAGCTTAGCCGCCATCTCTCTAAACACTCTCATCGTTTCACGCTCTCTTTCGCCAAGTCGATAGTTGAATCCTTCGAGATATTCTACAGTTTCTTTTTCTGAAAATCCAAGATTTTTTCCGTGCTGATTACTTATTTTATCCAACTGCAGCAAATTTTCGGAGAGGTGTTTTCCGATATTCTCAGCAATCTGATCTTTTTTATCTTGCAATAGGTTCTTCTGAACAACCCACACTGCAAATACAAACGGAAGTTTCTGCCAACTATACCATTCGGCAGCCAAGTCGTAAGTCAAATCGAATCCTGCTAAGCCCGATTTAAGATTCTTCAACGCTTCATCGCCAATTAATAAGACCGCTGCATATTTTGAGTAATCACGATCTTTCATCCGCTCGAAACGTGCTTTGATACCGAATTTCTTCTCAAGCAAAACTTGCAGAAGTCGCACTGAGGTCGAAGTATCGTCGGTTATTCCTATAGTCTTACCGCTCAAGTCCTGCCAACCGTAATTTGAAAAGAGCAAAACACTTCTCACTTGATCGCGAGTTGCTATGCACCAATTCATCAGCTCTAAATTTTCTTCTTGATCAAAATAATCCATTAACGAAATCAGTCCGGCGCTGATGCAGTTTTCCTTGAACAACATTCCGAGTCGACGCGGAGTTACAGGTAATATTTTAAATTCTTCGCAACTCAAGTTGTGATAAATCGGGACTGAATTCAAATAAGGAATTTTGCCGATGATATCATCGCCGTAAACCTTCAGCGGATTGTAGAACACATCCCGCTCAACGGGAATCTTTCCGGCATCTTTAATAATTTTTATTAATTGATCTTTGGCGAGTTTCATCGGACTTAAAGCGCCGGCATCGTGAGCGATGTGTTCTTCGCCGACTGTCCCGTCGATATCGTCTACGCCGAAGTTGAGCGCAACCGCGGCAACTTCTTCCGTGAGCATCACCCAATATGCTTTAATATGTGGGAAATTGTCGAGCATCAATCGTGAAATAGCAATTGTTTTTAAATCATCAATCGCTGATGTATATTGATTTCGAGGTTTTATCCCGGTATCTCCAGGTTGAAATGCCAATGGGATGAAAGTTAAAAATCCACCAGTCTCATCCTGGGCTTCACGCAATTTAATTAAATGATTTAATCTTTCTTCAATAGTTTCAATATGTCCATATAGCATTGTTGCATTTGTCGGTATTCCCAAACGGTGGGCAGTCTTATGTACATTCAGCCAAACTTTTTCGCCGACTTTTTGATTGAATAGAAGTCGCCTTACACGTTCGGAAAAAACCTCTGCTCCGCCACCGGGCATTGTCTTCAATCCCGCCTCCTTGAGTTGGTGGAGGATTTCCTCTACGGGCATTTTAAATTTTTTATGAAAGAAATCAATCTCAATTGCCGTGTACGCTTTTATATCAATGTTTGGAAATTTTTGGTGAATTGATTCTACAATATCAAGGTATCTCCCCCAAGGCCAGTCGGGCGGCATTGCACCTGTGATGTGAACTTC